>JALOPY010000545.1 GCA_025453735.1 bacterium
CCAACGTGAAGACCTGATATTGCCAATGCATGAATAACGCCACAATTGATGAACGCTTCTTTCAGCTCAGGAGAAATTTCACCCCGCTCGCCCAGGAGCAATGCTTTCATAATCGCTCTGGCTTTGCCAGGATACAATTTCTCAATCGAAAAATAAAACTTATGCTTGATCAGGTATATAAAATAGGAGATGGATTTTGGTGGAGAAGAACGTGCAATGGTGATTTTTTCAGGAGTGGAGATATTCACGATCCCATAAATTCGATAAGCAGCTAAAAATTTTTTGTAGTCGAAATCGCCGGGATTCCGTTCCCCCCTGGGTGCACTTAGCTTTCCACTGATTTGTATTTGTTCACCATAGCCCGCAAAAAAATCATCCAGAAATACTCTGACCAGAATTTTTCCCTGTGTTAACTGCCGAACTGTCCCACGAATAATTTCTTGTGTCTCTAGCTCGATTTCGAGGTGATCGCTTTTTTGATGAGGGAATCCGACTACGGCTCCGGTGATTGCAACGGATTCGTTCGAGTCAACAAAATTAATGATGTGATGTGACGGAAAAATACGGGTCGCGATTTCATAACCGAGAAAGCCCGTCAGAACGAATGTGACGATTAAAAAACAATTTGACAAAGAATTGTTTACGCAAAGCAGAATTAGCGCGGCTATGCTAAGAGTGATTAGAGTAAATAACAAAGCAACTGGAGAAACATCGAAATAATGTCCGATCAATAGACCAGAGATCGTTAAGACTGCTAATTTCAATGCAGGTCTTTTTCTTAAGTTTGCCGGGAAGACGTTTCTCATTTTTTTTAAGTAGTGCCTAACGAAAAGGATTTTCGACCCTATAAACGAGAAAATTATTACAGCGTTAGAAATGCAACAGATCGCAAAGCTGCTCGCTGCAAGCTGTCCTTATAAGAAAAAAAGGTGCGCTCTTGATGAAAATTTGCAATTAATCCCGTCAGAAAATGGAACGGGTTGGTATTTTGAATGCAGCCAGTGCGAGGAAGCCAAATGCACAGGTTTTCTCAGAAAAGATTAAATTAAATTATATTACGATGACCTCACCTCTCTTGGTTATTTAACCAACTAATTAACCTTTTAACTTTATGGTTCAATTCATCGAGCGAGCCGACATTGTGAATAACAAAGTCGGCTCGTTTTATTTTATCCGCTAAGGGAATTTGTGAATGAATTCTGTTTAAAATATCATCCTTTGTTATTCCATCGCGTTTTATTAATCTTTTCACGATCGTCTTTTCAGGTGCCGCGACCACGACGATTATATCAAATTGTTTCTCGACGCCGGCTTCAAAAATCAGCGCAGCTTCAACTCCGGCAAAGCGATATTGCTGTGATGCTTCGAGTTTTTTCAGTTCTGCTTCCTGGTAGGCGATGACGTGTGGGTGGACAATGCTGTTTAGCTGCTTTTTTGCCTGGTCATTATTGAAAATGATTTCAGCCATCCGTTTCCGATCCAGTTTTCCTGTCATCAAATAAATGTCATCACCAAAAATCTTTTTTACCTGGGATTTAATTCCCTCATGACTATCGATCATCTCCCGTGCCAAAAGATCAGCATGGATGATGGGAATATTATTCGCTTCTAAAAGACGACAGACTTCAGATTTTCCGCAACCGATACCACCGGTAATTCCAATTTTGAGCATTGGGATTATATCACCACAATTTCAAGTGACAAGCTATCGCGAAACTTTTGGTTTTTACAGGAATTATGTTGTTAGAATATAATAAAGTATCGCTGAAATAACAAGCATTTTTTTGATGACCAAGAGGGCAAGTTTTATTTAGAGCTTTATGATCAAAATAAAGCTGAATCTTTTCAATAAACGAAACGTAAGGAAAAGCTAAAAAATGTCGGCTTCAATTTGTTGAAGCATAGGTCTTATTGACTAAGGGACGTGAATTAAATAACTTTTCCATTTCTGAATGATCTTTGCTCATAGAAAGGCAAGATTGCTTTATCAAATGAGCAACTTAATTAATTCACAGTCCTAAATGCAAAGCTTCCTGAACAATACAAAATGTGTGGAAGGATAATTCCCAAATGAAACGAAATCGTTCGAAATTAATGTTGTTTAGCTTATTCCTGGCTGCTTCGTTGATGGCAATTCCATCATGCCAATCTCAAACCAATCCTGACGATTGGGAACAACGGCATAATGCCTATCAACCACCCGAGCAGGTGATGGATTCTATTGGCGTCAAACCAGGTATGGTCATCGCTGAAATTGGCGCAGGCAGAGGCAGGTATGTCGTTCACATGGCAAATCGTGTTGGAGCGACTGGAAAAATTTATGCGAATGATATCGACAAAAAAGCTCTGGATTATCTTGAATATCGTTGCAAACGGGACAGCATTCCCAATGTTATTTCTGTTCTGGGAAAAATGACCGATCCCCAGCTTCCCAAAGAAACAATTGATCTGGTTTATATGATCAATACCTACCATCACTTGGATAAGCCAGTCGAATTGATGAAAAACATTATCCCCTGTCTCAAGCCAGACGGCAGATTGGTTATTATTGAACACGATCCTGTCAAAGTCCCAGATTTTGGCTCTGAAGCGACGGCGAAAGACGTGTTGATCGATCAGGCAAAACAGGCGGGATTTGAGTTGGCGAGGATGATGATGTTTTTGAAGCGGGATAATATCTATCTTTTTCGAGTGAAAAGGTGAAAACATGAAAATTCGCTTGGTGCTCATTTTTAATTTTGTAGTCCTGTTAACATTCTTCTGCTCAAGCAAAAAATCTACCAATTCAATAGCGACTCATGGGAATCTAGCCTTGATCAATGGAACGCTGATCGATGGAACTGGCACTGCCCCGATTTCTCATGCTGCGATTGTGATCGAAAATGAAATGATTACTGCTGTTGGTAAGCTCTCTGAAATAGCACTTCCATCCGAAGCTGAAATTATTGATGTGGATGGAGCGACGATCCTACCAGGTTTTTTCAACGCCCATGTCCACCAGGCTTATAATGAACATAATCTGAAAACCTGGGCACAAGCTGGCGTCACCACGGTTCGTGATCTGGGCGGCAATCCGCAAAATAATCTGTTTGCCTTCCGTGATCGAGTCAATCAAAGTCCCCAGTATGCCAGATTGGTA
>JALOPY010000546.1 GCA_025453735.1 bacterium
TGCCAATACGGAACATGATTGGCTGTATCAGACTGCCCGTTCGGGCATGACTAAATTTGAATTGCCAATTCAGACGAATGGACTTTATGAATTCACTTTGCATTTTGCAGAGCTTGAGCATTTAGCCGCAGGTCAGCGGATTTTTGATGTGCAGATTGAAGATAGTCTGGTTTTAAATGACTTCGATATCTATGCAGAGAGCGCAAGCTTCAGTGCGCTTGCTAAAAAGGCAAAAGTCAAGATCAATGATAATCAGCTTGATATTGTATTCCTTTCCAAAACTGGAGAGCCATGCATCGCAGGAATCGAAGTCGCATCAACAACTCCAGATCTGCCATCATGGATTGGTCGAACGGACGATCAGCAACTGACTCCCACATGCTTCCAGTTGGATCAGAACTATCCCAATCCGTTCAACATGGAAACCCGAATTGCGTTTCAATTGCCCGTGGCTGCGAAGGTCACTCTGGAAGTCTATAATTTGCTGGGCCAAAAACAGCAGACGCTGGTGAATCAGGAAATGACAACGGGATTTCATTCCATCAACTGGGATGGCAGGGATTTGAATGGCGCTGCCGTGACATCTGGATTCTATCTCTACAAAATCCAGATTACTCCGAAAGATGGGCAGATGACCTCGTTCCAGCAGGTGAGGAAGATGCTGTTGTTGAAGTGATTTTGGAATTGGGTAAAAAAGATATAAAGAAATGTTGATTTGAAAGGGAGTAATGGAGTGCTGGAGTTTGGATTTCAATAATCCGAAACTCTGACACTCCATTTTTTTTCTCGGGATTCTTTTTTTGTGTACGGCAGAGCAAAACTCAAATATGATAGAAGTTCCGACAGGAACGACTGAAAGCAGCCCAGGAATTTATTCCTGGGAAATGAGAAAACCAGAGGCACGATAGTCCCGTAGGGACGATTGAAAAATAAACTGCAACCAAATATTTTTCAGATGTTTTAATCTTCAGCCCTTTCAATTACGGGACTCATGAAATTTCGGATCACATCATTCTCAGCCATGAATGGCTGAGCGATTATCGAATGCCCCTGTGGGATAATTTGATAGACAGAAATAGATAGAATTTGATGCCAGGATAATAACCATTTCTTTTAAACTTATTTTTCAAAAAAATCTGGCAAACATCATTATCCCAGATTTTCATGTTGACAAACACGAGCGAATTGATTATATTGTTCTGGCTTTGACTTAAGCATCAATTCAAAAAACAATATTGGTTATTTAGAATATGAAACCCGAAGAATTACAATTGATCCTGGAAGAAGGCGAAGGCTATAAAATCGAATTTAAAGAAAGCCTTTCATCTATTGACAAAGAAATGGTTGCCTTTGCCAACTCCTCTGGCGGAAGAATATTTTTGGGCATTGCTGATAATAGACAGGTGAAAGGTATATCCATTACCAACACCTTAAAATCCCGTATTCAGGATATTGCAAATAATTGTGAGCCCAGAATCAAGATTATATGCGAAGATGCTGAAAAGATCCTCATCATTCATGTCAGAGAAGGTGAAGATAAGCCGTATCGTTGTGCTGATGGATTTTTTACCAGAGTCGGGCCCAATTCTCAAAAAATGACCCGAGATGAGATCGTTGATTTTTTTAAATCCGAAGGCAAAATCAGGTTTGATGAGCTGATCAATCTGAAATTTGATTATGCCGATCACTTTGATGAACGGAAGCTGGATAAATTTCTCAGATTGGCAGGAATTTCAAAGGTGCTTGATGCTCCATCCATCCTGGTCAACCTGGGCGTGGCGGAAAAACAGGATAATAAAGTCATCTTCAATAACACGGGCATTTTATTTTTTGCCAGAAATCTGCAGGATATTTATTATCACTCCACCGTTACCTGTGCGTTGTATAAAGGCACAGAAAAAGTAGATGTGCTGGATCGGAGAGATTTCAATGAGGACATCGTGCTGAATATCGATATGGCAATGAATTTTCTCAAGCAGTACATTCCCGTAAAATATGAGATGACAGGCGAGCCACGGCGGCGGGAGATCCCAGAGATTCCGTATGAGGCGCTGAGGGAGGCGATCATCAATGCCGTTGCCCATCGAGATTATTTTGAGCGAGGCGCCAATGTAATGGTCGAGATGTTTGATGATCGGATCGAGATTTCCAACCCTGGCGGTCTGCCCAAAGGACTAACACCTGAAGAATTCGGTACTAAAAGTGTATTGAGAAATCCTGTGATAGCAGGATTGCTGCATCGAATGGGCTATATCGAGAAGATGGGGACTGGGATCAATAAGATGAAAAACCTTATCGCTACTGCTGGGCTGCCACCGATTGAATTCAGATTTACTGCGTTCTTTACAGCAATTTTTAAAAAAGCCTCAGTTGATAAAATGCAAGAAATAGCCCAGCTCTATTTAATTGGCAAAATGAAAATTAATAAAATACTCACTCATGAGGGAGTATTTGAGGGAGTAAATGAGGGAGTAAAAGAACGTCTAATAAAAGAATTTTTGTACATAAATAAATATGGTTATATCCGACGTCCTGAGCTGGAAAAGATATTTGCCATTTCCACAGCAACAGCAGAGAGAGATTTGTCGCTTTTGAGGGATTCAAATCTTATAATATTTGAGGGAGCTGCCAAAACAGGCAAGTATGTACTGACCGAAAAAGGAATAACAATTATAAAAGATATGAGCCTATAAATGAACCTATAAATGAGCCTATAAAATGTTCGGAATAAAATTCGGAGTAATTTGGCGGAGTAAATGGCGGTGTATTTGGCGGTGTAATACGAGAAGCTGATTCCAGTTCCGCCAGGAACGATTTAAACTAGCCCGCTAGAGGCGAACTTTCAGCCCAGGAATTTTTTCCTGGGAAATGATAAAGCAAGAAGCACGATAGTCCTGTAGGGACGGTTGCAAGACAATGAAACCAAATATTTTTCGGATGTTTTTATTTTCAGTCATTCCGATTATGTGACTCATGGAATTTCGGATCACATCATTCTTAGCCATGAGTGGCTGAGCGATTATCGAATGTTCCTGTAGGACAATTTGATGGCAATAGATAGAGGGATGGTGGCGATTCCAGAATGCTTGCCCAGAAATAAAAGTTTTAACCTGCCAAATCTCCTCCT
>JALOPY010000037.1 GCA_025453735.1 bacterium
CTGTTTATGCCTGATCCGACAACAACGATTCTATCCTCAGGAATATGATAATCTTCTACAAAAGATGATTTTACCAGGGGATGAAATGCAAAAATTTTATCCGCCCGAAGGAATGCTTTGGTTTCCATTCGGTACCATTTTGTCGTTTCTGCCGGAGCGCTTTTCAGCGCCCATTTATCCCAGAGTCTGTCTGTCATTCTCTGGGTCAAATCGGTGTAAATGAAATACGGTCGTGAATATGGATTCTCGGTAATGCTAAATTTGCATTGCGTTTGAAATATCATATCATAATCAGTTCGGGATCGAATGAAAGTGTTGCAATAGTTCGTCATGCTGGAAAAAGCATAACTGTTTTTGCTATACGACTGCTTCCAAAATCTTCCCGAATGAATGAGCGTGTGGATAAAATTCCGCAAAGGAGAAATTTGCAAGCGTCGCCGTCGCAGCACGTTTCCTGCATCGACGTTGTGAACGATTGTATGCGCACGACTCATCGATTGAGATAAGTAGTAATTTAAATTTGAGAAACTTCCAGCGCGTAAAAACAAAATATTCATCACCCAAGCCCGATATTCTTTTGGTAATTCATGTGGAAAACGACAGGGATTCCTAAAATTATCTAATGTAGTTAAGATTATTTCTTATCACTGAAAATGGCTTAATTCACGTTAGAGTTCATTGCAGCCGTCTCGATAATCTTATCAGCCAAAAAGCTTATCAACTCTTTGTTCTCGATCTTTGGAAGTTTTTCGTCGTATTTTCTTTTCATCAAGTGAATTGACTTCAAATCTTCAATGGTTTTAATAGATTTTAATCGTCCTGTTTTTTGCAAGTGACGATCCACCGCACCTAATTTTCCGCCAAAGATCGAATAAACAGGAACTCCCAAAACAGCAGCCTCTCGATTCATCGTTCCGCCGCCACTAATTACCAGATCCGAATTCCAAATTAGGGATAAACCATTGATTGCATGATCTGGGAAAATTATATTTTTCGTTTTACAGTTTCTTTGAATAAATTTGTTGATTTCCTGTTGCTGTAATTTGTTGCGGGATAATATGACAATAGTTGTGTCAGAAATGGCTGAAAAATGTTTTAACGCCTCATAAAACATTGTCTCGCTTCCGTCCTCCTGATGATAATAATGCGCTTCAACCGCAGGAGGACGCATGGTAATTAGAATTTTCTCAGGATCGATATCCAATCCATTAAATGAGGTATTCTGATTTAATAATTCGCCCACATAGATATTCTCTTTGATGCCCTGGTAATGAACAATTTTGCCAGGACAAATTTTATGATCCAAAATTTCCTGGGAAATAACTTCTGGAACTGCCAACAAATCAATGTAATGATGGATCACGGATAGACTGGCGTGTTCATAGTCCCACATCACAAACGCCGGAATTTTTAATAGCCCCGCAGCCATAATTTGACTGCGCGAGCCATGCGAAACCGCGACGGAAATTCCTTTGTTGCGCACAAATAACATCAATCGTCCGATACGACTGATATGCCCGAGCAATTTCATGATTGTTTTTTTGCCGTGATGGCGGCTTATTCTATTCACCTGCAACTGAAACACGCGCGCAAGCTCCAATGTCTGCGAACAATCTCTTGCCGTCAAAATCACTAGATGATCCCTGCGCTGCAACTCCTCAATTATTGGTTTCAATATTAGAACATGGGGAGAATTTTCAAAATCGATCCATATTTGCATCCGTTATATCCGTCCCTATTTGTAGTATGAAAAATTCTCGGTCGATTATTAAATTATTAAAAAAAAAGAAGTGAAGTAAATACCACTTCTTTTGCAGAAAATAACAACCAGCATCTCTTTGATAGAGCGACTTAATACGCCCCTTTCATTCGTAATACACTCCCCACTGTTCTGAACAGAATGTGCAAATCCAGCCAAATCGACCAGTGTTTTACATAAGCCAGGTCGAGCCGCACCATTTCATTGAAAGTCGTGCTGCTGCGTCCATAGATCTGCCATAATCCAGTAATTCCCGGCTTAACTGTCAGGTAACGACGCTTATGCCATAAATCATAAATATCCACCTCGTATTGCAACGGCGGACGTGGACCAACCAGACTCATATCGCCCTTCAGGACATTGAACAACTGAGTAATTTCATCAACGCTCAGCCGACGCAGGTACTTTCCGATTGGAGTGATGCGTGGATCATTTTTTAATTTGAAAATAGTATTGCGAGGACCTTCATTACGTTGGTTTGTATTCGTGATATAATTGGTAATATAGTTTCTATGAACCTGGTCATCCCTGAGTTGGTACATGGTTCGAAATTTATACATGAGAAATTTTTTGCCCATATATCCAATTCGTTCCTGCTTAAAAAATATCGGACCTTTCGATGTGAGTTTGATCAAAATACAGATCAATAAGATAATCGGTGAGGCAATAATAATTCCGATTGAAGATAACACAACATCCAGACAGCGCTTTAACAGCACTTGCCAATTTTTCGTGAGATCAGAAAGCGCCTCGTTTAACACACAAAATGGATTGGCAAAAGCGATACTGCCATTTGAATTCATTCGAAAATAATCTTTTTTATCAAAGCCATTGGAACCATTGCAATAAAAATAGGATGATTTGACATCCCTCACTTTCTTTTCCAACTCAATTGTCGAGGATGAGTTATCAAAAATCCTGTCATTGATAAATTTGTTGATTTCAAATTCCTGCGATGGATATGAATACGGGTAAAACATGACATTCTGAAAAATGGCTTGAAGCGATCGGTCTCCAAGATTATTAAGGATTTCTTTAATTCTATTCATAACGATCTGGCTGCCATCGCTTGCCGTATCCGGCAGCAAGATGGCTAATTTTAGCGGAAAATATTTCACGACCGCGTCGGTTTCCCGCAATATCAATTTCACTGTCGAAAAAAGTGTTTCTTCAGCTTTAAGAAATTGCTTCTCATTCCTGTTGGGAAGTCGTTTATTTTCAAAAGAATCCAGATCGATTACAATGATAGAGAATTCATAATCTCCTCGTTCAGATCGTCGCCTCTCAATCAGGAACCGCCGGTAAAAATATTCAATTGATTCAAAATAGCCATTTGTCGTTTTTAAGCTTCCGTTACCAGGTTTTTGAATTCCAAAACCCAACTTCTTTTTTGTGAAGCTCTTGAGCATGGTATTAAAATCATTTTTTGCTTTTTTTCTGTTTGTCACAATTCAAATGCCCCCTCAACTAAATTTCATCAATAGATGAATTAATACTTCCCAATCATCATGAAAACTTTTATAATTGCGATTACTCAGTGACAAATAATTCAATTGTTCACAAGTTCAGCTTTTTCTTCAATCTCTTTCACTCAAGAAAAATTTTAGGTACTGGCAGCATAGTATTTTTTATAAGAATGGGGAATTATATCTTCGACAGCTTGATTCAAAACAACACCCCAAATTTTTGATCTACCTTTTTCAAGCAGCTCGATCGCCCGATTGATGGTTCGCTGGTGCGTTTTCCCTGCGGTACAAACAATCAAAACACCATCAACCAGCGACGCAAGCACCGATGTGTCGGTGACAACGAGAACAGGCGGACAATCAAAATAAACCACATCATATTTTTTCTTCAGCAATGAAATAAACGTGTGCATAATTCTTGAGCCAAGAATTTCTGAAGTGTTGGATACCGATCCCCCAGAAGTTAAAAGGGACAGATGCTCGACCCCAACAACCGTTTTCACAAATCCAGCAATTTCCGAATAGAGACCGGAAAGACTTTCAAAGTCAAATCGGTGCTCCGGCATTAAAAAATTATACGCTTCTTTTTCGTTCGATCGGTCTTCAGGATTCAAAGCTGAAGCATCATTTGAGTATAACAAATTTTCCCATTCATATTTTTTAGCCAGAGCCAGATGTTCCTTCATATATTTTTGGAAGCGATCCGATAGCAATATATCAACCAGTCCCGGCTCTCGATCAATTCGAAACACTTTATGAAGATTGGGACGTCGCAAATCGGCATCCACCAGCAGCGTTTCATAGCCAAGCTGGGCAGTCGTTATCGCCAGATTGATCGCGGTCGTGGACTTTCCTTCCCCTGGCTCCGAACTGGTTATTAGCACCGCGTTCGATCGAAAATCAGAAGAAGAAAATTGCAGGTTGGTCCTTAGCATACGAAATGCTTCTGCTGCTCGAGATTTGCCATCGTATAGCGTGATCATCTGATTGATCTGATCCCGGTCGGGTCGTTTCTCAACATCGATCGAACTGATATTGCCATTCACATTTGCTTTGATTTTTGGAATTATCCCCAGCACAGAAAGATCAGTCAGTCGCTCAACATCATGACTTGTTTTCAGACTGGTATCAAAAGATTCCAGCACGAAAACCATAATACTTCCAATAATGAAACCAATTATCATGCCGACCATCAAATTCATGGTTTTGCGGGGACGAATTGGATTATTAGGCAATGCTGGTGGATCAATGATCCGGATATTCCCCGTGTTTTGCGCCTCAACAATGCGAGTTCGTTCCCGTTCTTCGAGCAACATGGTGTAAATTTTCTCATTGGTATTAAGGTCGCGAATTAATCTCGCAAGCTGCAACTCCAGATCAGGCAGCATCTGAAGCTTTTTGTTGTAATCATTAAGAATGCGATTCAGCGTGCTCACCTGGGCTTCATAGGCTTTTAAGCTCGCTTCCAGAGTGATCGCTTCTTGCAAAAAATCTTTTAACTGCGAAAGCGGATCAACGAATTTGCCTTTCTGAATTAGCTCATGGGTTTCGTTGGAAAGACTTTCCCTGGTTTGCGAAATTTCCTCGGCTAATTTCTCTAACTTGGGATGCTGAATCGAGTATCCTTTCATCATCAGGTCGGTTCGCTGCAGCTCCAGGTCAACCAACTTGTTTTTCAATTTTTCAAGCCGGGGACTGATTGTTTCAACGACATTGGGAATCAGGTCTTTTTGCTCAGAACTGATTTTTTGCTGAATGAATTCAAGTCGCTGCTGAGTGCCTTGCTTATTCGATCTTGCCGAAGTTAATAGCACTTCTGCTTCGGTTATTTGCCGCAATAGCTCATCTGTTTCCTGATCCAACGAACTGATCTGGTGATGCTCTTTGAAATCGCGCAGACTCTTTTCGGTTGAATCAAGCTGGATTTTGAATACCAGCAATTGATCTTCAATTAATTGTCGCGCGCTGCTGATGTTCTGTTTTCGTTTGGCAAGAGCCCTTCGCTCCACAGCCTCAAGAATCGTCCGGGCAACATGATACGCCGCTTCCGCATCTTCATGGATATAACTGATCTTTATGACATTCGAATTGTTATCAGGCAAGAAAACTTCCGTATTTCTTTTAATCGCATAGCTCAAAAAACCTGATTTTGAAGCTTCATCACTTATTTTGTCAGGAATTTTAAACCTTTTTTTTATGTCCTCGGAAAGATTTTTTGCAACCTCATCGAAGAATTGCCGGCTTTTGATCTCTTCAATTTGATTCGAAAGTAATGTCTCTCTTCTTTGCTGCGGTTGATAGAATTCAGAATTGGGAATTGGTTGTATTAGCTCTTCATACATGATTGATAATTCTGTATAAAAGAGCGAGGGAGCAATTCGATTATAGATCACTATAACGACCAGCACACCAAGGAGAAAGAAACCTAACAACCAAATCCTTTTACGAAACACAGCTAGTATGTCGTAAATATCTCTAGATTTTTTTTCTGCTTGTGCCATGATTTCCATCCAAATTTAATTAGGGGGAATTAGTAGATTGTTATTCAATTCGACTATACCAATACCAGACCTGTGCAATGATAGCGACTTGAGACGCCACTCGAATGAAGGTCTGCCATCGGTACCAGACATTTCTTCTCACATGAATTACATCGCCTGGCATTAGCCTTGGTAAATATTTTGACTTTCCGCTTTTTAAATATCTATTAATATCAATTTCTGCTCTTCCTGTTTTATGCAGTTGTTCACTGTCCTCAAGGATAAATTTTTCTGACGGTTGTCCGAGGAAAGTGCTGTCTGGCAATGAGAAATGCCGAGGGTCTGATCGGGAGGATTGCGCCGGACTACTGAATAGTGATACTTTTGACAGGTTTGAATATTCGGACGGACCTCCTGCTTTAGATATCAATTCCATGATATTCGTTCCATCAGGAACTCGTTTTTCACCCGGGCTTTTGACTTCTCCCCAGATGTGAACAATTATTTCCAGGTTTTGCTCTTCACCGATGAGATAGCTTTCCTTAGATGTTTGATTGATTGCTTCTTTTTTTTCTTGAGCAAATCCATAAATTGAAAATAAAATAATAAGTATTCCCCCACCCAAAATTGAGAGAGCTTGTCGTTTCATTTACGACCCTTCCATTTACTTATTAGCAATTTGTTTAATAATTTTTGCAGGACATCCTGCCACGATTGTATTGTCCGGCACATCTCGGGTGACAACACTGCCCGCGCCGACCATGGCATTCTCCCCAATCACAACACTCGATAAAATTGTGGTTCCGGAGCCAATCGATGCTCCTTTCCTGATCAATGTGGTTTCCACTTTCCAGTCCTGCTCGGTTTGCAATTGCCCATCTTGATTGGTGGCGCGTGGAAATTTATCATTGATGAAAGTGACATTGTGCCCGACGAAAACATCATCCTCGATGGTCACTCCCTCGCAGATGAAAGTATGACTGGAAATTTTGCAATTTGCGCCGATCCTGGCATTTTTTTGAATTTCGACAAACGAACCGATCTTGGAATTGTCACCAATCTTACACCCGTATAAATTCACAAAATGGAAAATTTTCACATTCTTTCCCAATTTCACATCATCAGCAATAATCTGGTAGGACATATTTTGCTTCACCTTTTCATTTTCGATCTTGAGTAAATTTCAATTAGAAATAGCTTATATTTTGGTTGCCCGAAAAACTATTTTAACTTGAATCTTTGTATTTAAATAGACACTATGCCAGGAAATTGCGGATTTTTTTTTAGCCTCCGACCCAATCTGCCGATTGGCTAAGCTTTCAAATTCCGCAAAATTGATAATTCACTAATAAAAAAGCCCTGCCCAATGATTGGCAAGGCTTTTCAAAAATTCAATCCACTATTTTATAGAATTTCTAATTCAATTGAATAATCCTGAAAAAGTTATTGAGCCATACCTTATTTCATAATTATCATTCTTTTCATCATTTCAAAATCCTGGGCGCTCATCACATACACATAAATTCCAGAGGGAACTTCGTTTCCAAAGTTATCTGTTCTATCCCAGGTGATACTATGATTTCCAGCCAGCTTGAATTCATTGACCAGCGTTCGGACATGCTGACCCAGGATATTGAATATCTTTATAGTGACCTGGGATGAGACTGGAATCTCATAATCAATCCGAGTGTCAGGATTAAAAGGATTGGGATAATTTTGAAACAGATTGAAATGCTTTGGAGTTGAAATTCCAGTTTCACCAGTAACTGCCGAAGGAGGCACGTTCCCTTGCAGCTCAGTCAGTGCTGAAAAACCGTTTGCCTGATAAATCGCCAGATGACTTTCTTGATATTTCACAGCCGCCTGGTGCTCTGAAGCTGTTTTCTTGCGATAGACTCGGAAATTGAAAGCATCACCGGAACGAAAGCCATCGATGCTTTCGGTTTGACTGTCATCGCCCCATACTGTAATTGCCGCATTCATGTTTTCCCAAACAATCGCTCCACAGCAAAGTCCAGCAGCGGTGAATACGCCGATTTCATCACCTGCTTCTAATTTTGTTCCATCCGAATAATTTGGTTTTGCATCGGTAGTAACAACAATGATCGCATTCTCACCAGTTTTTGAATTAAATTTGAAGTGCTCCGGCAGCGTAATTCCCGCTGTTAATGCTAAATCTTTGTCTCCGGGATTCATCATATTTGCAAGAAAATTGAAGCCTGGCGGATACAATAAAGTATCGATTTTATCCAAATAAATCTGATAGCCTTTGCCGGGTTGCATCTTAGCAATATTGTTAATTCCATACGCGGGAATCCATGTTAATCCCTCGTTGTTCTTTAAAATTGTTGCAGGATTTTTAATGCTTATTAAAGCTTGTTCCACGCTCAATATCACCCTCGGCAAGTAACTGATCATGCTCCATTTCGTTGGCACAATGATCGGAGTTGTTGGATCAACAAAATCACCGATAATTATCAGCGTGTCTGCTTTCGCCATAAAGACTTTATACCCTTCTTTGTAATTCAACTTGCCAATCGTATTCAGTCCTTGCGCCGGAATAAACGTTCGTCCGCTGTAGTCTTCGACAATTTTTAAATTTTGAATAACAGGGCTAAATACCTTCTCAATATTCGGGTCAAGCAGCACAATATTGATTGAAATCATGTTCCACCCTTTATCGAGAACGATCGTTAGTGAATCGGGCTTATAGATTTTGACAAAATGAGCAGAAACATTTTTAGTGCTATCCATAATGACCAGGGCTGGAACGGCAGTTCCTGACAAGTCACCGCTCCAATGGTCAAAGGAGTACCCTGATGCAGGAACAGGTGCCAATCTCACAGAATCGCCATAATCAAATTCAAATTTATCTGGAGTTTTGGTCACAATCCCGGCTGAATCGGAAGGATTAATTTTAATAAAAAGATTGCACGTGGAAATTTTTAAAACATGCGTGATTGACCAAGCTGATACCACGTCAGTGTGGATTTTACATCGCGCGTGTGATTTCACGTTGTATGAACCTGACTTGGAATAAGCGTGACGATCCGAACCTCCTCCCCAGCTTGACATTGAGCCATCACCCCAATCGAACTGGTATTCGACTTCATGCCCAAAATTATTCGTCGATCCGCTGGTAATGAAATTTAAATTTTGTTTGGTAAATCCCGCATTGGGACCCACAAGCGAAGCAGGAACACTTACGAATTCTCCTATCACGTTAAAATGAGCAGTAACATTATGCTCGCCTTTCATGACCATTGTCACTGGATTTTGCTTGCCGCTAACGTAACCGCTCCAATGATCAAAGACAAATCGCTGATCGGAAGGGATCGCAGTCAAAGTCACTGACTGATCATAATAATATGCCGAGGTATCTGGATTTATTGTTACGCTGCCAGCGCCCTCGGGCGAAATCGTCGCATTCACTTTGCATGATACGATCGTGACCCCCAATGTATCCGACCATTTTGATATTACATTGGGATGCAAATCACATCTGGAACGAGCTTTTACTAAAAATGTCCCTGTTTTGTCCCATTTATAGGAACGCGAAGGTACGTTAAATCCTGAATTATCTCCATTGCCCCAATTAAAATCGTAATCTGAAACAGGGTGCCCAAGATTGCTGGTTGAGCCGCCTGTTACATAATAGGTTTCCTGCATCAGATAAAGCATTGTTAATCCTTCAGGACGTTTTGGCGGGCTGATAATTTCAAAATTGGCTGTCACCGTCTTAGTTGTATTCATGGTTATCGAGATGACAGAATTCGTCCCCGTAGCATCGCCAGTCCATTCCACGAAAGTATAATCAGTATTAGCAGTAGCAGTTAACGTGACAACTTCATCCTGGTTATACTCAGCTTTGTCGGGATTCTTGGTAACGGTTCCCCCATCTGGCGGATTGATAATGATCGTTAGCGGATATGGAGCTTTGTCTTCAATAGAAACTTTCCCATTATCCGTTGTGGTTGCAGGATCTCCATTATTAAAAACCGCTTTATCGCCATTTACCCAGGTGATGCCATAAATCGACGTGATCACTTTGAAGGTATATTTTAAAATACCAGCCTGCTCGGTGATGGCTGTCGATCCGCTCATCTTCACTTCCACAGTATTAGCCGTGGTAACAACCGATGTCATTGTCCAACCGGCTGGAACCGCGCGACCAAACTCTACATTGATATATTGAAGTTTTGTTTGATCCCAGGAAACTTTTATTTCTGCTGATTTCACTTCATTCGGATCGCCAACTGCTGGCATTTCGCTCGTGATATAATAAAACATCACAAACTCCTCGCCAGGCTCAGCGGTTCGATCGCCAAGATCGAGCTCCACATTTTTTACGCCCGCGATACGAACAAAGTTGGCAGTCACAGTTTTATTCGAGTTCATGGTCACATTTACAACCGGGTTCGTCCCTGTAACATCACCAGTCCATTCCGTAAATGCGTAATCTGTGCTCGGCACAGCCGTCAAAGTCACGACTTCATCTTTATTATAGCCTGATTTGTTGGGATTCTTTGTGACCGTTCCTCCGCCTGCTGGATTGATATTAACCGTCAAAGTCAAAGGTATAAATTCGAAGCGAGCCGTCACTGTTTTATTAGAATTCATGGTGACTGTCACCTGAGTATTTGTCCCGGTTGCATCGCCGGTCCATTCCACAAAGCGATAGCCATCACTGGGAGTGGCGGTGAGTGTCACCTGTTCGCCGTCATTATAATTTGGTTTATCAGGATTTTTTGTGACCGTTCCTCCTTCAGGAGGCTCGATGTTGACAGTCAGAGTATATGTTTGCGCTTCCTCTATTGTAACTTTTCCATTCGTCGCCGATGTTGCCGGGTTTCCGCTATTGAACAGCACTTTTTCTGAGACAACCCAGGTCGTATTGGGTGCACTACCCAGGACTTTGAAAGTATATTTTAAGAT
>JALOPY010000547.1 GCA_025453735.1 bacterium
AAACTGGGATGCTGATTTTTTAGTCGAAACAGGATCAGAGCCTGAGGGCATTCTTTCCGTGCCAGGAACCGGATGGTACCGGCAAGGCGGACAGTTTACGACGATTAAGGCGCCGGACAATCTGGTTGTCAATCAAGTTAGTTACAAATTCAAAGGCTGGAAAGTTAATAGCCAAATTGTCGCTGGAAATCCGCTTACCCTGGTGATTAATGAACCTAAAAAAATAATTGCAGATTATAGCACCGATATTTCTGTAGTGATCACCACAAGCGTGGGTTCGGGCACCAAAGTAATTGTTGATGGTGAAGAAAAACCAGCGCCCTATTCAGCACAGTGGATCGCGGGAGCAAAACATTCCATTGGTGTCGTAGCGATTCAAAATGGAACGCCGGGAGCGCGGTTTACTTACCAACGATGGAACAATGGCGGCAACCAAACCCAGGACGTCACGCCGGTGGCGAACGCCAATTATATCGCAGAGCTGAAAACTGAATACTATTTGGAAGTCAAAGACCAGCCGGCTGGACTGGTCAATCCTGAAGGAAGCAATTGGTATGCTGCCATGCAAATTGTGAAGCTGGACAGTATTCCACAGGGAAAATTGAAAAGTCCGACAAGTTATCGTTTCATCAAATGGCAGGTTGATGGCGTCGATAGCTCAAACAGAATAATTTCAATCCTGATGGATAAGCCTCACGCTGCGATTGCCATATATCAGTCCGGTTTCTATATTTCAGGCACGATTACTTTTGTTGGAGTTGCTCCACTTCCAGTCACGGTAAACGTTTCTGGAAAAGAGAATTTTTCGCTGACCAGCAATGCGGATGGATCATATTTAATCCCCGGATTGTTGAGCGGAAATTATGAGGTAAGGCTATCGCATCCGAATTTTCGTTTTGAACCTCCCACTCGATCGTATTCAATAGCTGCGAATGAATTGTATCAGTATTTTGTTGCATTTTCAGATCCAACATCAATCGCACCGGAGCCACCCAACGGTGGAATTCCCAATGAATATGCGCTTGTTCAAAATTATCCCAATCCATTTTCTGATCTCACGACTATCGAATATCACGTGAAACAGGATGAAATGATTTCATTGACGATTTATAATGTGTTAGGACAGATGATAAAGCGGCTGGTTGCAGCGAATCAAATTGCTGGACGTTACCAGGTTGCGTGGGATCGAACCAATCAGCAGGGGATACAAGTGCCGCCCGGCGTTTATTTTTACCAGATTGAAACGAGTCAATTTAAGCAAATAAAAAAGATGATCGTGCTATAATTTTTAAGGGATGATCGCATGTTGAGCAGGGGGCAAAGGAGCACATTTTTTATAATTATTTTCTTCCTCGGAAGCTTTCATTTTTTAAAAGCAGATGAGAATCGTTCGCTGCGATTTGAACCCAGTCTCAATGAACGCCAGGGCAGAATTGAGCCATCCGCATCGTTTTTGGGAATGATGGACTACGAACGAGTGGGTTACTATATGGAAAATGCCGGGGATGTCAACGGCGATGGCTGTGAAGATTTCCTCATCGGAACTTTTCATAATCGAGAGAATGGTTACGATGCGGGAGCAACATACCTGATCCTGGGTCATAAAGATAATGTCTGGGGCTTCAAAAAAAAATTGAGCGAAGCAGATGCCAGGTTTACTGGAAAAGACAGTTATGACGCGTTTGGCTATTATGTTTCTGGAAATGGCGATATCAATGGTGATGGATTTGATGATTTTTTAATAGGCGCGCCAGCCGGGAATTCGAATGGAGGACCAAAGCCCGGGCACGCATTCCTATTTTTTGGAAGACCGAATGTGGATTGGGGCTATGACTGCATTGCGAAGGATCGTGCTGATGCGTCATTTGTGGGAAGTCATAGTTACGATCATGTCGGTGAATCTGTTGCGATGGTCGGAGATGTAAACCAGGATGGGTACGATGATTTTATTATCGGAGCTCCTTTTAATGACGATGGTGAGGATGATGGCGGCAAAGTTTATCTATTTCTGGGAAGACCATCGGGCTGGCATCGTGAGATGGACGTCGAAACGGCAACTGCCAGTTTTATTGGCACCCATGCGAATATCTGGGTTGGTTATACCGTATCTGCTGCAGGCGATGTAAATGGCGATGGCTTGCCTGATTTTCTCATCGGATCGCATCATCATGAAGCTGCTGGGGGACGCATTTATTTGATCTTTGGCAGAAAGGGAGTCGATTGGGGACGCAACTTCAACCTGTATGGCGCAGATGTCATTTTCCAGGGCGAATCACCTGGCGATAAAGCGGGCTGGAGCCTTGCTTGTGCCGGAGATGTGAATAACGATGGTTTCAGCGATCTGCTGATTGGCGCTAATGAGAATGATGATGGTGGACAGGGTGCGGGGAAGGTTTATCTCATTCTTGGGAAAAAAACCGGCTGGGAAAAATTCGTCAATCTTGCCGATGCCGATGCATCCTGGATCGGAGAGCGCATGGAAGACAATGCTGGCTGGAGCGTCTCAGGATTACCGGATCTGAACTATGATCATTGCGATGAAATTTTAATCGGTTCCTGGCTGAATGATCATTCCGGATTGAACGCTGGCAAGGCGTATCTGATTTACGGCAAAGAATCAGGATGGACGAAAAATACCAAGCTGCGGGAAATTCCAGACTATTTTACCGGTGAGTATAACGGCGACTATGCTGGCTATTGTGTCGCGGGAAACGATGCCAATGGCGATGGACTGGGAGACATCTGGTCTTCTGCCACGTACAATTGTGATTATAAATATTGGGGAGGGAAAATTCATCTGTTCCTGAGCGAACGAGAGTACTCAGAAATTAGCGGTCAGGCGGTTTATTATGGAAATAAGGATCCGATTCCGGGCGTCAAAATCCGGATTGCGGAAAGTGTTTCCGATTCGATTGTCACCGATCGCAATGGCAAATTTTTGCTTTGCCTTCCAAGCTACCAGAACTATTCACTCACGCCTTTCAAATTGATAAACAGCGATGTGGGAGATGAAGCAATTACGGCGTATGACGCAGCGCTGATTCTTCAATCCGTGGTTGGACTGATTCAATTGGATAGCCTGCGCCAGCTCATTGCTGATGCAACACAAAACTTGACAGTCGGATAGCCTGCGCCAGTTCATTGCTGACGCAACACAAAACTCGACAGTCACTGCTTATGATGCTTCCTGGATTGCCCGATATGCAGTGGGACTAAGAGATAGCAGTTCCTGCCTCGGTGAATGGCATTTTGATCCGCCGCAAAGAAATTATCCTGTTATTGGAAAAAATTATATTGATCAGAATTTCACAGCATTTCTTCTGGGTGACGTTGATGGAAGCTGGCGCTATCCCGATTCTGTGGCAGTCCTCAGGAAGGCTGATTTCCCAATTGTGAAAAAAGAAGGAGACCGATATTCCATCCCCATCGAAATCGCTCCGAATAAAAATTTGATTTCGTTGGA
>JALOPY010000548.1 GCA_025453735.1 bacterium
ATCCCCTTTGATGTGGATGAGGCGATAGAGAATCGGTGCGATGATTTCATCCTCGGGTCGAATGTTTTCATTTTCCGGCAGCAAATACACTCGACCTGCTTTGCTATCAATCGCCCACTCGCCCGGCTCATCGATGAATTTGATGGAATTCAACAGATTATAATTCCCCTCTTGAAATTTATCGCTCCAGAACGTGGTGGGATTTTTGCTGTGGCGATACGCGATGGAATTTTGGGGATCGATCCCTTTCAGCACCGAAATCGTGTTCCAGTAATTGACCGGCATCAGATCGATTTCAATTTGTCCATCCATGCCTTCCAGATCATCCAGCTCGCCGGGCGGGAAAACCAGCATCTGTCCTTTCGGTCCTACCATGCCTACTTTTACTGGCTTGTTCCATTGAAACCATTCATCGCTGTTATTGGAGCGAGCTAGCTTTTGCGGCGCGCCATTGACATAGAGAAAATGGAATTTCCACCCTTTGGGCACTGGCGCAACATAAATTTTTCCTTTCAGCTCCGGATTCAAGCCCTCGACATCTTCATTCAGCAATTTCCAGCCAGTGATCATTTTGCCTCCGATCAAAACCGGTTTTTCTCCAGGATACGCGGAATAAATAATTGGCGCATGATCCTCACCGGAATCATCGGGATTCAAGCTGAATACTTCGGTTCTGAAGTATCTCCCTTCTCGTAAAAATACAGTCACGCCATCGTTCGATCGCTTTGATTTTTTTTTCAATTCCCGGATTCGATCTCTTGCTCGCTCCAGTGTCAAAAATGGTTTCCGGATGGTGCCGGGATTTTTATCATTTCCCGTGGGGGATACATAAAAAGCGTTCTTTTGTTCTGATTGACTCATGGCAATCGATACACAAAGAATCATGGTCGATAAAAAAAGAATCAGTTTCGTTTTGCAAAACATATTTTTTCTCCTCGTTGTCAAAATTCGTAACGGAGCTGATTCCATCCGCCTAGGCAGATGGAATCAGCTTTCCAACTCATCCTGAAATAGCTGCATCGGCGGAATTGCGAGACAACTCAAGCTCCCTCCGGATTTCTTCTGCGCGGGCCCGTGTCAGCGGATAGAAGAGCATCAAAATAATCCCGATGAGAAAGCCGATCGGCTGGGTGACCACCAGCGCCAATATCCAATAGCGAATCGTTTCCGGCGACTGGATATTCAGGGCGGCATTGAATCCTGACGCGACCAGAAGAACGCCCTGGAAAACCAGGGACACCGACAGGGCAATTTTTTCGATGCTGGTATAGACCGCGCCATAAAATCCCTCCCGGCGCTCGCCGCATTGCAGCTCATCATAATCGCAGATGTCCGCAATCATCGAGTTGGTGAGCATCGGCATGGTGTTGGTGAAAACGCCGATCAACACCGCGGTGATGATGCTGGGCCATTGCATGGAAAGCGTCCAGGAAGCTGCGCCAAAATGGAACGTGTGACTGAGGAACGAGCCGTCGCTGTTCGAGAAGGTGAACAGCAGGGATGCATACGCTACTGAACTCATCGCCAACATCAGCAGCAGCGTTGGCTTTTTGCCGATGCGGCTGGAAAGCGAGGCGATCGGCGCCATGGCAATAAAATTGGCGATATTAATGGTATTGAAAAAAACGGCAAGCAACGCGACGCCTTGTAACTGATTTCCTTTGCCGATGTGATAGATAAAGACATAATAGAAAAAAATGCCGGTGATTGCCATTCCGAATCGCGCGATGAAATTGCTGGCGAGCAACAGCAAAAACGGTTTGTTGTGAAATGTCAATCGGATGGCATGGGACAGGGGAATTTTTGCCTTCTGCTTTTTGACGATGACTCGCTCTCTGCAAAACAGGGAAGGGATTCCGGTGGCAAGAATGATGATCGCGACGATGATGCTGACATAAATCACCCCTTGCGACCCGCGCAGCATTTGCGCCTGGTCGCCCTCGAACCACATGCAAAGCGGCATGAGCCACGGGGTCATGAAACCGGCTGCGGCAAACGAAACGAATCGCCATTTGAAGATATGCGTCCGTTCGTTGTAATCGGTGGTCATCTCGTACCCCATGGCATAGTGAGGAACATTGAACAGCGTATAACCTACTGCCATCAGCAGCGTCATCACTGCGGACAAATAGACGAAGGCTTTCCAATCCGTGGCGATCGCGTTGGTCGTGCTTTTCCACCAGGGTTTTCTTTCTCCGGAAACGGCAATATCATCTGAATCATTGCTCCGGGTTTGAGCGGATTCCGTGGCTTCGGCTGTGATTTCTGTCGGAGCGAGAGCCGAGTGAGGCAGGGCAATCGGATTCGATAGCGGCGCATACCAGAGCAACATTCCAAATATGGCGCTCATCACAAGTCCTGCCAGCAGCCAGGGACGCCGGCGACCCCAGCGCGAACGAGTGTTATCCGAAAGATGTCCGACCAACGGATCCGAAACCGAATCGAGAAACCGGGGAATGGCGCAAGCGAGACTGATCAGCACGGCATTTGCGCCCAGCGCATTGATATAAATAGCGCTGACCAGGCTGTACATTCCATAAATGATCGTGGCATCGGTGAAGCCACCGAGCCCCCAGAGGAATCGCTTCAGTCGGGGGACCTGGTGTGCGGATTCGATAGCGCTCGGCATGGATGACTGCTGCATATTTTTTTACTTTCGGCTCCCTGAGTCTGCCTAAAATTGAAATGAAAAATGACTGCTATTTGCCGCAACAATGAATTCATTGGCTGAATATAATACTGAAATATAACTATTAAAGCAAGCGAAAAAAATCAGATTTATAAACCTGGTTTCTTCACGAAACCAGGTTTATTTTGAATGGAGGAATCTCATCATTCCATAAAAAATCCTTGACAAACAGCAGAAAAAAACATAAATTGAGCATGGGGAAAAGATTTAATCAAAGTCAGCCTGATAAAAACCAGAAGGAGATAGTTAGAATGCATCATAATTTTAAATCCAGACCAGCAATTCTTCTTATTTTCACTGTTTTTATTTTATTCCCCCTACGGTCGTTTGCCCAGCCAGCAAAACTTCCCGGCTTCACCACAAGCCAGTTTTTCGATGAACAATTAATCACCTTCAAGTATCCCAAAGATGTCACGATTCATATTAATAATGGCAATACCATCGACTGGACCATCGGCAAAGAGGCGGGACCGAATGAAGACTGGCATTATGAAATCCAGCACATCGGCGCTCAAACCCGATTCCTGCGCAATCTGGTTCACGACCGCAATATCGTGACCGTTTATCTTGAAGCCGATGGGCTGAGCTGGCCCACGTGGAGCGGCAATCACGCCAATGATAAATACACGCTGATCTATGCGCTGGTCGATTCCATCAGGATGCGATACCGGATTATATCAAGCGCTTCGCGTTTCTGGACAGCGATTACAACTATTCCAATGATCTCAATCATGGCACAAAACTGGCGAACTGGCTGAATGCATCGCCCGAACATTTTCTCTGTGTCCTCGCGTATAATGACAGCGTGGCGCTGTACGAAGGTCAGCCGGTTGTCAGTCCCACGGGCGGAACCTGGTATCGCAGCAAAATGATGCAACGGAAATTAGCCGAATATTTTTCGTTTGCTTATGAAGATAATGAGGAATTTTTCAAATGGTTTGCCCTGGAGGGCAGAATTCAGTTCTGGCTGAAGAAAAATCCGACCCGTGCGATCCTGCATACCGTGCAGGTCGAGCGCAATGGTTTCATTCACAGCATCGCATCAGGAACGATGGACGATCAAAACGGCTATCAATATTACGGCGATCATGCCTACGATCAGTACGTTCAGAAGCTTCCACCTGAGGACATCGGCTCCCTGATGCTCAATAACGATCTGGATGGCAAGCTTCGTCTCACTTTTCAGCCGGTTGAGCATGGCGAAATTTATCGCATTTTCTGGAGTCGGGACGGGAAGAATTTTTTGGACTGGATCGATGTGCAGGATACGACCGTCGCTATGTCAAGCTTGACAACAGATTCGCTCTATTTTTTTCGGGTTCAGGGCATTAGCCCCTGGGGAAAATCACAGCCATCGGAAGTGCTTGCCGGAGTTCCGGGAAGCACATCTCCGGAAGTTTTGGTCATCAATGGCTTCGATGCAGTGAAGACGGAGAATACCCGCGATTTTGTCCGCCAACATGCGGATGCGTTTTTTGCCAATGGCATGCGTCCGGCTTCTGCCAGCAACGATGCGATGGTCGCGGGAATGACGAATCTTTCGGATTACCCGATTATTGATTTCATCGTGGGCACCGACCTTTATCTCACCGAAACTGTCAGTCCGGCAGAGCAGGCGCTGCTGAAAAGTTATCTGCAAAACGGGGGCAAGTTGTTTATCTCGGGAGCGGACCTTGCCTTTGATCTTGATTCGCATGGCAAAGGCGATGATCAGAATTTTTGCTACAACTATCTGAAAACCAAATTTTTCGCCCGATCGCCGCTGAGTCAGACATCGGTGTATTACCAGGCTGAATTCCTGGCTGACTGGACTGCAGTAACGGGTTCCTTTTCATTCGATAACGGCACACACGGCACATACAATGTCAGCCGACCCAATGCGATCAAGGCGATCTATGGGGGAGAGGCGTGCCTGATTTTTTCCGGGGTTGATATCAGCAATGGTGTGGCAGGCGTTTGTTTCGATGGAATGTTCCCTTCCGGCAATCAGCCTGGCAAAGTGGTTGTCACCAGTATTCCTTTTGAGACGATTTATCCGGACAGTGCCAGAGCAATTTTTATGAAAGCGGCGCTGGATTTTTTCGAAGGAGCGAGTGAAGTGCAGTCTCCTGGCAATTCACCAGTCCCTGATTTCTCTCTGGTGCAGAACTATCCCAATCCATTTAACGCGGAAACCCGGATCGCTTTTTCTTTGCCAGCCAGGAGCAAGGTGCGACTGACCGTTTATAATTCATTGGGTCAAATCGTCGCCCGACTTGCCGATGGATTTTTCGAATCGGGCTGGCATAGCGTTACCTGGCGAGGCGGAAATCAATCCAGCGGAATTTATATTTCTCGTCTGGAGGCATTGGGTCGTTCCCAGGTGAAAAAGATGGCGCTGATTCGATAGATAAATCTTGTGGTAAATGCGATTAAAATTTCAAACTTATTCCATCGCATGGAGCGATGGAATCAGTCAGCTCATTTGGGGCGCTGAGGCGCAAAGAAAATTATGTTTCATTTTAAATTTTAGAAATGCAGAGAGAGATTTTTCGGAATGCTCTGCTCTTGATTTTGAGGGCGGATTTTTTCATGGTGTCTTTAATGTCCTGCATCAGAATCCCCGATCCTCGCTTCAATAATCATTTTTCCTGCTTCACATATTTTGATTCTTTCTAAAAATTCAATCCTTTCTGCACCTGGACTCAAAAGTATAGGTAATTATTTTATACAAAATGTAAAATAAACTTGATAAATAAAAAAACATTTTGTATATTGTGTACAGTTTAAATTACATTATGTAAAAAATCACTAACGTTAATTATGCGTATGAAGTATGATACTCACCGATTCCATAGCTGGGAGCGATGGAATCGGTAGTTGTTCGATTGCAATTCAACGTTTGACATGAATAAATAAAATCTAAAATCTAAAATCAAGAACAGGGAGGTGTTACTTTGAAATTGGGTAATAACATTCGGCGCTGCCGCTTCGATATGGAT
>JALOPY010000549.1 GCA_025453735.1 bacterium
ATTCAACTGCATGAGATGGATGGCAGCCATGTCTATTCTGCCCTTATTGGCAATCGTTCGATGGAAATCGAAATCCGACGCAATGAAGCTGGCTATCAGATTTTTCATAAAGGAAACTCATTGGAATTTCTGGTGGAGGATGAACGGACCGCTCGATTGAAAAAATCAATAAGTCAATCCGTCTCTCACAAAGTTGAAAAAGATTTGAAAGCGCCCATGCCTGGAATGATCGTTTTGATTGAGGTGAAACCTGGGCAACATTTAAAAAAAGGCGATGGATTGCTCATCATCGAAGCGATGAAAATGGAGAATGAGATCAAGGCGCCGTTTGATTGTATGGTGAAAGAAATTAAGGTGCAGGAGAGGCAGGCAGTGGAGAAGGGGCAGGTGTTGGTGGTGTTTGGGGATTAGCGCATGGGGCATAGAAATTGAGTGATATTTTTTTCCAACGAATAAAAAAAAACCAATAAATAAAAATGGAAATTGCTTACCGTACTAATAAGGAGGAACATCAAAATGAAAAAATATTTATCATCTGTCTTGTTTATTCTATCAATTTATTCAAATTCTTTCGGTCAAAGAGTCTATAACACTCCTGATTTTATTCTGCATCTTGCGCCAGCAGACTCCAGCATTGGATTTGGCGCTGTCAAAGCTTTCGGGCATTTTAATAATGACAGCTATGACGACCTCGTCGTTTTCGCCCCGCATTCCAAAAATTCCAACGCCGAAAAAGTCGGCAAAGCTTTTCTGTATTATGGAACAGCCATAGGAATTGATACGATGTCATGGGGTGAAATTGAAGGAATTCACCCAATCACGGAAATCGAAGGTTCGGAATCGGAAAACCGAGGCTTACATTCGCTGGCTATCGGTGATTTCAACAATGACGGTTATGACGATCTGGCGTTGGGGACACCCTGGTACGAAAGATTTAGTCCCGGTTCTACATTTGCAATGGGCTATGCCTTCGTCTTCCTTTCGAATCCCGATGGCTCAGGTCTGGATTTCACCACATATATTGAATTTTTAGGTTACACTCCCATTGGAAATTTTGCCTATTCCATGGTCACTGGCGATGTCAATGGCGATAAGATTGACGACTTGATTATCAGTGCTCGTTATGATCAGGGAATTTACGAAGGCAGAATTTACATTTACCTCGGCGGCACTCAATTCGATAATAGTTATGATGAGCAGTTGCAACCAGTTCCTGGCGGCAAAAGTTTATACTGTAAATCAAGCGGGGATGTTAATGGTGATGGATTCGACGATATTGTCGGCGTCGATAGGGAGACTGCTATAAATTCACCTGACTTCAGAATGAATATCTGGTTGGGAAAGAATAATTTGGATAGCTCCCCAAATTTTTCAAGGTCGATACCTTATAAAGCGGTCTGGGCGATTGGCGACCTGAATGGTGATGATTTTTCCGATATCATATTGTCAGATGCTTTTCAATTCAATCCGCCCACCATTTCTCCAAATCTGACTATTATCAAGGGAGACAGCAGCTTCGCTATCAATCGCTCTTTGGAGATTGCCTTCGAAGGGCATCACTCCGCTGTTTCAGCGTTAAGAGATATAAACAGCGATGGCTTGAACGATATTTTTGTTACTTCCTATGATGAATTTGATAACGGAAAAATCCATATCTTTGCTGGTGATCGAAGCAACTATATCCATCTTGCCGATAAGTTGCTCTCCCTGGTCGATTTTGATCCGAGCTATGGATTGAATGTTGAGGATTGTACTCCTGCTGACATGAACGGCGACGGCGAATTAGAGCTTTATGTCAGCAGCCAGATGGCGCCCTATAAAAATGTCGTTTTCATTTACAATGCTAATTTCCCTTCGCTCGCCATCACTTCTCCTACTCAGGCAGGAATCGAATGGAAAACTGGCAAAGATTACACCATCACCTGGGTCTCTCGGGGTGACGTAGGTCCTTCGATAAAAATTGAATTCTATAAAGCTGATCTTTTTGACCGTTCTATTTCCGAAAGCACTGAAAACGATGGCTCATTCAGATTGACAGTTCCACCTGATATGAAATCTGGATCAGATTACAAAATAAAAATCAGCTCGACTATTGATTCTCATGTTTATGATTTTAGCGATCATTACCTCGCGATTAAGCAGGTTCCTGTATTGAAAATTACCTATCCCGATACGGCGGGAATTGCCTGGTACTGGGGAGAAATGCACACTATTCTCTGGCAGTCCTGGGGAGAAGTCGGACCCTATGTTAAGCTGGAGCTTTATAAAAATGATGTCATTTCAAGAATTATTAATTTCAGCTCGCTGAACGAAGGTTTCTACCGATTTTCAGTTCTGCCAGGAGATTCGATTCAGGGTGAAAAATTTAAGATCAAAATCACGGCGGTGAGAAATGATTCTATATTCGATTTTAGCGATGTTCCATTTTCTATTTTTAAAACAGTCGGTGTGGATGAGAGACCTTCTATAAGTTACTCAAACAAGCTCTATCCCAACTATCCCAATCCATTCAACGCCACGACGAAAATACGTTATGAAATTTCGCAAACCTCAGACGTGCAGATCAGGATTTATAATTTGCTGGGCAAAGTGGTGAGAACGATGGTCAATTACTATCAATCGCCTGGCGAATATGAATTAAACTGGGATGGCAAAGATGATCAAAATAAATTGGTTGCAGGAGGGATTTTTATCATTGAGATGAAGACGAATGAATTTATCGAAAGACAAAAGATTACGCTGTTAAAATGATTTAGTGAAAAGTGAATGTTAGAAGTGAGATGGCAGACTTGATATGATATTATTCTTTCATTTCACGTCTCACATCTCACGTTTGACATTTTACTAGTAAAGGATATTTCACTCATTTCATACGTTAAATATTTCTTAAAGAAAATCACATATCATTCTAACCAAACGAGAGGGCAAAATCTATGGCAGGAATTGTTGGTTATGGAGCGTACATTCCCCGCAATCGAATCAAGGTTGAGGAAATCGCCAAGACCTGGGGTGCAGATGCGCCGAGCTACAAGAAGGGTCTATTGTTGCAGGAAAAATCGGTTCCTGGTCCGGATCAGGACACGATCACGATGTCGGTGGAAGCCACTCGAAATGCGCGGGAATCAATGCTCAAAAAATTGGAGCAGTTTATATTGGCTCAGAGTCTCATCCGTATGCAGTGAAGCCCAGTGGAACGGTCGTGGCAGAGGCGATCAATGCCATACCTGAGTGCCACACTGCCGATCTGGAATTTGCCTGCAAAGCTGGAACCGAAGGAATGTTCATCTGCCTCGGGCTGGTTGATGCAGGATTAATTGAATATGGCTTGGGAATCGGCGCTGATACTTCCCAGGGCGCTCCTGGCGATGCGCTGGAATATTCGGCAGCGGCTGGTGCGGCGGCGTTCATCATGGGCAAAAAAAATTTGATTGCCGAATGCGAGCTGACCTATTCTTACATGACCGATACGCCAGATTTCTGGCGGCGGGAGCACCAGTTTTACCCCAGTCACGGCGGAAGATTCACTGGCGAACCTGCTTATTTCAAACACGTTGTGGGCGCTGCTGAAGGGATCATGAAAAAAGCTGGCAAGAAGCCGTCGGATTTTAACTATGTCGTCTTTCATCAGCCTAATGGCAAATTTCCGCTACGAGTGGGTAAAATGCTCGGCTTTGAAAAGGAGCAAATTCAGACGGGATTGCTTTGTCCCGAGCTGGGCAACACCTATTCTGGCGCATCCCCTCTCGGATTAACTGCCATTCTTGATGAAGCCAAACCAGGCGATCTGATCCTGATGGTCTCGTATGGCTCAGGTGCTGGCAGTGATGCGTTCATCTGGCGAGTGACCGATCGAATCAAATCGGTGCAGGACAAGGCGCCCAGGACCTGGGATTTGCTGAGAAACAATAAAAAGTTCCTGGACTATGGGACGTACGCCAAGTTCAGGGGGAAAATTTTAAAGAAGGAATAATTTATCTTTGAATGTATAATTTGGATCAAGCAATGCGAAAAGAAATAATTCATTCATTAGAACGTGAGAAGAAAATATCCCAATTAGCTATCGATCATTTGAAAGATCAATTAAAAAGTTATGAGAAAAAGTTTCGCTGGTCAACCATTGAATTTGTTGACAAATTCGATAACGGCTCGATTGGCGATGATGAAGCTTTTTTCAAATGGTACGCTCTGGCTCAAGCTTTAAAAGACTGGCAAACCACGAAAGAAGCGCTGGAGGAAGCAATTGTCTCTTAGCAACTACGCCTTCGAGATAGAGAATGCAATCCTCTCCAGCCCCTTAGTGATTCATCATGATTTTAAAGTCACGATTGCCAGCCCTTCGACAGGCTACATTGAAGCCAGAGTAGTCTTTGAAGATGGCTCGATTTTAGCTTTATTTGAATTCTTGAGGCTGATGGAGGATTCAGTGATTCGGGAGAAATATCGTTATCACTATATGAGCCAGAATAGCAAAATGATCTTCCGCTATGATAATGCGGCTCATCATAAAGAAATTTCGACATTCCCCGATCACAAGCATAGTGGAGAGAAAATAATCGAATCCTTCCCACCTCAAATCAAAATAGTTTTAACAGAAATCGAA
>JALOPY010000038.1 GCA_025453735.1 bacterium
ATGGAAAACAAAAAACGACTTTAAGCCATGAAACGCTTTTTGTAAATTGCTGATTGAGTAGAATCGCCTGAATGACTTTGTTTCAGGATTATTTGAATATTAAAAATGAAAATCAAAATGAAAATCTATCCAGCTCTAAAAATTGCATGTTGTACGTTGGTCTTGATATTATCCATATTTCATCGAGCCACATGTCAATCGATAACTCCCACGCTCCCATCAACAACTCCTGTTCCAAATCAGGAAGCTCCGGCATCATCGAATCCAACTTCCACCCAGTCGTCAGAATTGCCGCTGTTTGGGCACAATTTATTTGCCGCTTCCGAAGAATTTTTGAGCCAATTGCCTGCGGCTGGCGCCATGTTTCCGGTAACCTATCGTGTGGGGGCTGGCGATCGCCTTGGCATTTATCTGATGGGGAAGATTCAACAGAATTTCGATGTCGTCATCAATGTCGAAGGAAAAATTTTCATTCCCAATGTGGGAGTTCTCTATGTTGCCAATTTAACAATCGACGAATGCAGCACTCTGCTGGAAAACAGACTGGCGAAATACTATGACAACTTTTCGATCAGCTTGATGTTGATCGAGCCGAAAAGAGTTCCGGTCATGGTGGTGGGAGATGTCCTGCGACCCGGAAAATATTTTTTAAGCTCGCTCAATACCGTTTTCGACGCGGTCATCATGGCGGGTGGCCCAACAGATTTGGGATCGCTTCGCAATATTCAAATTTATCGTCAAAATAAACTCCTGACTACCGTCGATCTCTATGGATTTTTAATGACCGGCAATTGTCAAAATGATGCATTCCTCCAGCAGAATGATCGGATTGTGATTCCGCTGATGGATGCTGTGGTCAGCATTTCCGGTGAAGTCAAACGCCAGGCTCGATTCGAATTGAAACATGATGGAAATGAGAGACTTTCTGATTTGCTATACCTTGCTGGCGGATTCACCGAACTGGCGTACCTGGAAAAGATCGAGATTAGCCGGTTGTTAGCCAATGGCGAGCGGTCGGTTCATTATGTGGATTACCGAGAAATTTTGACAAACGATAGCTGTGCAGCAAATGTTGCTTTGAAACATGGTGATAAAATTAATGTTTATTCAATAATTGAACAAAATTATCCTAAGTATGTATATATTCACGGCGAGGTGAAAAAGCCGGGCAAATATGTGCTGGAGCAAAATTTGCGGGTGCTGGATTTGGTTGTGAAAGCGGGTAATCTCACGCGCAGCGCGTATCTTCTCGAATGTGAAGTCGCCAAGATTGATCCTAAAATGCCCACCAGATTTAAGAAGATCAATTTGCAGCACATTCTCATTGATCCAAATTATAAGAGTAACATTTTGCTTGAAGAAGATGATCGCCTCTTTATTCGCCAGATTCCTGAATGGGAAGTCGGCTTGACCGTGGAATTAAAAGGCGAGGTGCATTTCCCGGGCATCTATGCGATTACAAAAGATAGCACCACCCTCAGCCAGATCATGGAGAAAGCTGGCGGATTTACGAAGGAGGCGATGATTCGGGAAGCTTCATTGATTCGCTCCAGCGCCAAAATAACCATTGACCGTGAGTACGAACGATTGAAGCAGTTGTCCCGCGACCAGATGTCAGAAAGTGAATACCAGTACCTGGTGATGAAGCAAAATTCCCAGGATGTCGGCAGGATTGCTGTTGATTTTCATAAGCTTTGTGTGAAAAATGACCTCAACGAAGATGTGATCCTCGAAGATGGCGACGTGATCAATGTCCCGAAAGCTCCAAAGGTTGTCTATGTCACGGGTCGAGTCGGAAGACCCGGGGGAGTTTTGTACAGCAAAGGTGAAGGAATAAAATATTACTTGAATTGGGCCGGCGGACCGACATGGGATGCCAAGGTCAGGGGAACAAAAGTCACGAAAGTCACCGGCGAAATTCTCGACGATGAAGACGTGAAAAAATTGGAGCCCGGCGATATCATCTGGGTGCCCCGGAAGCCAGACCGCGATGTGTGGGAAATCTTCCGGCAGATTATGACAATCGTGGCCCAATTGGCCACCGCGTACATCGTTATCGATAATGCGGTTAAAAGATAGATTGGTCAAACCATGAATAAAAAAACAGCAGAGATGAACGATCACGAAATTGATCTGTTAGATTATGCAAATGTTATCATCCAACATCGGAAAATGATCATCCGGAATGTGATCGTGACAGCGATTGCTGTCGCCATAATCAGTTTTCTTCTTCCGAGAAGCTACACCGCAATCACGACGATTTTGCCGCCAGAAGACAAGCAGACGACGAATCTGTTGAGCGCATTGTCGAATTCGCCTTTATCAAGTCTGATATTAGATGAATCGGGAACGACTTCTGATCTTTATGTTGAAATATTAAAAAGCCGCTCGGTTCTTGATGGCGTTTTAAGCCAGGAATTTTCTTACCCTAAAGGTAAAAAGAAACAGCAGCAGAAAACATTGCTGTCAATTCTAAAAGCGAACAGCCTGGAAAAAGGGAGAAAGAAATTTGTTTCAAAGGTCGCTGTCAAAGCTTCGCCCGAAGGGATTATCAGCGTTTCCGTTGAGCTGAAAGACCGGAATTTAGCTGCTGATGTCGCCAATGCGCTGGTCAATGAGCTGGACAAAATCAATAAAGAGAAGAACACATCGCGAGCGAAAAACTCCCGTATCTATATTGAAAATCAGTTGAATTTGACCGAAAAAAAATTAAAAAAAGCTTCCGAAGATTTAGTGGCATTTCAAGAAAAATATAAAGCAATCTCTCTCGAAGATCAAACGAAGATCGCCATCGAAAAAGCCGGTGAATTAAAAGGGCGAATCGTGGCGAAGAACGTGGAGTTGGGTGTTTCGTTGCAAACCATGAAATCGGGCAATGTTAATATCGTGCAGTTAAAAAAGGAAATCGAAGAGCTGGAAAAACAGTATAATTTTCTGCAATATGGCGATAGTCTGTCGCTGAAAACTCAGAAAGAGTTTTATATCCCATTCGCAAATGTGCCGGAAGTTGGACTGCAATTAGCCAAGCTACTGCGAGAAGTAAAAGTGCAGGAAACGGTTTGGGAATTGTTGAATCAACAATATTATCATGCAAAAATTCAAGAAGCACGAGATACGCCGACAATCCAGGCGTTGGATGAAGCTGTTCCGCCAGAGCTGCGCACCAAACCGAAACGAAAGCTTCTGGTTCTGATCGGTAGTTTCCTGGCGCTCATGTTGAGTATCTTCTGGGCATTTATTGCTGAATATATCGATCGAGTTAGAAGTGATACTGAAACTTATCATAAAACGATAGAACTGAGTGACGACTTAAAACAGGACTGGCAAAAAATAAAATCACATTTGAAAATATTCAGAATAAACCGGAGGAATAACGACTAATATGGAGAATCAAATCAGGCTGGTACAGATCGGCGTGGGGAATTGGGGCAAAAATTTGCTGAGAAATTTCTACAATAATCCGAATGTAAAAATTCCAATCGCTTGTGATGCAGATGAAAAAGTGATGAAAAAAATTGCTGCCGAATATCCAGGCATGGAAGCGACAACGGATGTAAAGAAAATATATGAGCGGGATGATTATGACGCCGTTGTCATAGCAACGCAGCCAGAAATTCATTTTGAGCTTGCACAGGAGTTTTTGCAGCGAGGCAAGCATGTTTTCGTTGAAAAACCCATGGTGCTGGATTTGGCGCATGGCGAAGAGCTAAACAAGCTGGCAAAAAAACAGCGACGAGTTTTAATGGTGGGACACATTCTCGAATATCACCCCGCATTTGAAAAAGTGAAACAGATGATCGATAGCAAAGAATTGGGCGAGGTGTATTATGTTTATACGTCGCGGGTCAACCTGGGCGTGATTCGCAAGACTGAAAATTCCTTATGGAGCTTTGCCCCGCATGATATTTCCATTATTTTGATGTTCATGAATCAGGAACCGGTGCGCGTGGTGAGCACCGGGCAATCATTTATCCAGCCGGGCATCGAGGACGTCGTATTTACCACGCTGCATTTCGCAGATGGAAAAATGGCGCACATCCACGTGAGCTGGCTCGATCCGCATAAAATCCGAAAAGTGACGGTCGTGGGCTCTCAGAAAATGGCGGTTATCGATGACATGGAATCCACCGAGAAAATCCGGATTTACGACAAAGGTGTGAATTTCACCGGCAACTATACCGCGTACGGTGAATATTTGACGCTGCGAGTGGGCGATATTTTGATCCCCAACATTAAAAATGCGGAACCGTTAAAATTGGAATGCCAGCATTTTATCGATTGCATTGTGAATAATAAAACACCACGATCGGATGGGGATGATGGGCTGCGTGTCGTTCGGGTGCTGAATGCCGCACAGGAATCGTTGAAGCAGGGGGGCGTGCCGGTAAATTTATGATAGATATAATTAATGGTTAAACAAAATCGGACTTATCGTCATGCTATCAGAAGTCGACAAAAGAATTGCTTTGCAATTTAAAAAACGCCTTGAGCAGGTGATTTCATTAAATGATTTTCGTATTTATGGCTCCCGGGCACTAGGGGATTCGACACCGGAATCTGATTTAGATATTTATATCGAAGTAGACTCAATCTCAAAACAAACGCGAACGAAAATCTCTGAAATTGCCTGGGAAGTTGGATTTGAAATGGATCGAGTGATTTCTACTTTTGTTGTGACTCGTGATCAAATTTTCGACGGACCAATTTGAGCGAGTCCTACCATTCTAAAGATCGAATCGGAAGGCATTGCTCTACGAAGCCAGAGCAATTGAAAATCAAAAGATCAAAAAAATTCAGAAAATTAAAAAAAGGCAAAAGAAAATGACTCGAAGAAAAGGACAAGCTGAATTCGTGAAATGGTTTGGCCCAATTCTCGATGCCTTGAGGTACCTCGGAGACTCGGGAAGACCGAAAGAAGTTACCAATAGAATTGCTGAAAAAATGAAGCTTAGCAATAAAATATTAGATGAGACTCTGAAATCTGGAATTAACAAATTTCAAAATCAAGTCGCATGGGCTCGTCAGTATTTAGTATGGGAAGGACTCCTCGATTCATCGAAACATGGGACATGGAAGCTCACAGAAAAAGGAAAAAATACTTTCTTAACCGAAGACGAGGCAAGGAAAATTTTTCTGAAGTGGGTTGACTTCCATCAAAAAGCACGAAAAGATAAAGGTGAGACCGATATCATTGAAGAACAAGAGGAAGAAGCACCAGAAGAATTTGAAAAAGAAAAACCTCTTAATCTCTTGCAAGTTTTGCTGAGCCTTTCTCCTTCTGGATTTGAAAGAATTAGTCGAGAACTTTTAAGGGAACATGGTTTTCAAAACGTGGTTGTTACTGGAAATTCTCATGATGGAGGAATAGATGGATATGGCACACTGGAGCTAAATCCATTTGTCAGTTTCAAAGTATTATTTCAATGCAAAAGATACAAAGGTTCTGTTTCAAGAGCACAAGTTGGTGACTTTAGAAATGCCATGCTTGGAAGAGCAGAAAAAGGAATAATAATAACTACAGGGACATTTACATCAGAGGCGATTCGAGAGGCCAATCGAGAGGGCGCTCCTCAAATCGAACTGGTTGATGGGACGAAATTAGTTGAAATGCTTGAAAAGGTAGAACTTGGCGTAATCCCAAAAACTGTATACGAAGTGGATATGAATTATTTTATGAAATTTATGAATGCTTGACCATGCAAAAACGCTTCGCTAAATATTTCTGGGATGGCGATAAAAATCTGTCAAATAAATTTATGCTGATTCGGATTCTCGAATATGCCTCGTTTCCAGATTTGATCGCCTATCCGTTTGAAGAACTGAAAAAATTGCTTCCGACGGCAAATATCGATCGAATAAGAACCAGCGAAAAGCGCAAGGGATTTTTAAAATTGATCACCCCATTTTTGGCTGACGCCACTAATTGGGATGAGCTTTTTAATCAATTAATTGAAACAAGAAAAAATAAATAATTTTACTTAATGGAAAGGTAGTGACTGTATGAGTAGTAACAACGTGATCGACAAGACAGCAATGATGGGAGAAGGAACGACCGCGGGAAATTTTGTTGTGATTAGCAAAAATGTGAAAATTGGCAAAGAATGCGCAATTGGCAGCCATGTGGTCATTCATGAAGGAACCGTGATTGGCGATAATGTCAGAATCGATGATAACACCGTGATCGGAAAACAACCGATGCGGGCGAAACGGAGCATTTTTAAATCGGAGCCGATGCCGCCCGCAGAGATCGGAAGTCATTGTTTGATCGGCGCTCAGGTCGTGATTTATGCCGGATGCAAAATAGCAGATAATATTTTGATCGCGGATACCGCAGCGATTCGGGAAAATGTCTCGATTGGCGAATACACGATCGTGGGACGAGGGGTGACCGTGGAAAACTTCTGCAAGGTTGGTAAAAAATGCAAATTAGAAACCGGTTGCTACATCACCGCGTATTCGGAGATCGGCGATTACTGTTTCATCGCGCCGATGGTGACTACGACCAACGACAATTACCTCGGCAGAACTGAGGAGCGTTTCAAACACTTCAAAGGCGTCACCGTGAAAAAGGGCGGTCGCATTGGCGGCAGGGCAGTCATTTTACCAGGGATAACGATTGGTGAAGATGCTGTCGTTGGAGCCGGGTCAGTTGTCACGAGAGATGTTCCGGCCAAGCAGATTTTTGTCGGCGTGCCGGCAAAATATTTTCGAGATACGCCGGAGGAGCAGTTGCTGGAAAACCAGGGATGGGAATGACATAATCCAGGTTGGACTCCATCCGCCAGCCAGCTATTCACATCAACTTAAACTTTTTTAACGCAGAGAAACAGAGGACGCAAAGTTACGCAGAGAGTTTTTATTCAATTTACAAATGAATAGGTTAAATTTCTAACAATAGAAAGCATTCTCATTACGAGATTCAAGAAAATATCTCCGCTCTTCCTCTGCGAACTTAGCGATCTCTGCGGTGAGAAGCTCTTCGGTTGACGCCTATTTCCAGCCGGCGGATGGAGTTCAGTTTTACAATCAGTGGAGAGTTATTGATATGAAACTAAAAGTCATCATTCATGAGGCTGAAGAAGGAGGATATTGGGCTGAGGTGCCCGCAATTCCAGGATGTGCAACACAGGGTAACTCCTTCGAGGAATTGCTTCATAATATTTATGAAGCTGTGGAAGCCTGCCTATCGGTGGATATTGAACATGTCGATATTTTGGGGAAGCATAAAATTATGGAGATTGCAGTTTGAAACAAATTTCAGGAAAAAAATTTGCTTCACTGCTCGAGATGAAAGGTTAGGAATTAAAGCGGATCAAGGGAAGTCATCATATTTATACGAAGCTGGGCAACATGGAACGACTTTCTGTCCCAATACATGGAAACCAACCGTTAAAGCTTGGACTGTTAAAACATTTTATGAAAATCGCTGAAATTGAAGAATCAGAGCTTTGACAGAGGATAAGCTTTGAGTGCATGAAACTTTGAAAGAGAAACGATGAAAATAGTATCCATCGTCGGCGCCAGACCCCAGTTCATCAAGGCGGCACCGGTATCCACAGCATTGCGAAAACAGCATCATGAATTATTGTTGCATACCGGCCAGCACTATGACGATAATATGTCAAAAGTTTTTTTTGAGGAATTAGGGATTCCGCGACCCGATATCAATCTGGAGGTCGGTTCGGATAGTCATGCCCGACAGACAGCCGCAATAATGATCGGGATTGAAGCATTTCTCGAACAAGAACAGCCTGACGTCGTTCTGGTTTATGGCGATACGAATTCGACATTGGCAGGAGCAGTCGCCGCAGCGAAGCTGCATATCACGATCGCCCATGTCGAAGCCGGATTGCGTAGCTTCAATCGTACCATGCCGGAAGAGATCAACCGGATCGTGGCGGATAAGGTCGCGGATATTTTATTCTGCCCAACGGAAACAGCAGTCAGAAATTTAGCAAATGAAGGGATAGTGAACGGAATTTACAATATCGGCGATGTGATGTTTGATGCAGCATTGCGGTTCGCCCCTATCGCCGAGCAGAACAGCCAGATTCTCAAGAGATTATCCCTTGAACCGAAAAGCTATTTATTGCTCACGCTCCATCGGGCAGAAAACACGGATTCGGTTCAAAATCTTGGCAGTATTGTCGAAGCAATGGTTCAGTCGAAATATCCAATTATTTTTCCCGCGCATCCCAGGACAGTGAAATTGCTAACACAATTTCAGCTTTATGAAAAATTAATTGGTGCAAAAAATATGACGTTGATTGAACCGGTCAGCTTTCTCGATATGATCATGCTGGAAAAAAACGCGCAGAAAATAGTGACCGATTCTGGCGGCGTTCAGAAAGAAGCCTATTTTTATCAGGTGCCCTGCATCACGCTTCGAGAGGAGACCGAATGGGTCGAGACAGTGTCAGATGGCTGGAATTGCCTTGTGGGCGCCAATGTGGAAAAAATCAGATCAGCAATCGATAATTTTTTGCCTTCCAATCCTCAGCAAGGACATTATGGCGATGGGAACGCGAGTGAGAAGCTGGTGGATGTTTTGAATGATTTATTTTAAGATAAAGCAAAATTGTCACTAGAAAATTGATAATTGTTAATGCTAAATAAAGTCGCAACACGAACTGCAACATGAACATCTAAGGAGGCTGTATGGGTATGAAAGTTCCGTTTTTGGATTTGAAAAGTCAGTATCAGCAAATCAAAATGGAGATTGATCGAGAGATTCAATCTGTGATTGATAGCTGCGCGTTTATCAATGGACCGGCCACGAAAAATTATGAAAAGAATTTTGCGCAGTATTGCGGCGTGAAATATGCCGTGGGAGTGGCAAATGGTACGGACGCGCTCCACCTGGCGATTCGGGCGATTGGCATCGGCAAAGGGGATGAAGCCATAACTGCGCCGAATACATTTATCGCCACCACTGAAGCAATAACCCTGGCAGGCGCGACGCCGGTTTTTGTAGATATTCATCCAGCGACTTACAACATTGATGTTTCAAAAATTGAAGCAAAGATCACGGCCAAAACCAAAGCCATTATCCCGGTCCATTTGTTCGGGCAGCCAGCAGATATGGCGCCAATTCTGAATCTGGCGAAAAAATATGATTTGAAAGTTATCGAAGACGCATGCCAGGCGCATGGTGCACTTTATCATGGCAATCGGGTCGGCAGCTTCGGCGATGTGGCGTGCTTCAGTTTTTACCCTGGAAAAAATCTGGGCGCGTATGGCGATGGCGGCGCAGTGGTGTCGAATGATGAAGAGATCGCCCGCAAAGTCGCCCGGCTTGCGGATCATGGAAGTTTGGTGAAGTATCAGCATGACGTGGAGGGCGTAAACTCCCGGCTCGATTCGATTCAGGCAGCGATTCTCAATGTCAAATTAAACTATCTCGACCAATGGAATGAACGGCGCAGGAATAATGCCTATCTCTATAATGAATTTTTAAAAGATGTTGAGGGCGTCATTACGCCGGCTGAATTGGAGAATACGAAATCAGTTTTTCATCTTTACGTGATCCAGGTGGAAAATCGGGATGAGCTCATGATAAAATTAAAAGAAGAAGGAATTGGCACTGGCATCCACTATCCCAAAGCCTTGCATCAACAGCCTGCGTACGAATACATGGGATTGAAAGCAGGAAGCTTTCCTGTGGCGGAGCAATGCGTCAGTCGCTATTTGAGCCTGCCCATGTTTCCTGAATTGACAGAACCGATGATCAAAACAGTTTGTGATGCGATTAAAAAATATGTTGCATAAAATCATAATCTCCCGCAGGCTCATTTTCCTGCGGGAGGTTGTTATTCTGGCGATTCTGCTCTTGCTTCATATAAGCCGCGCATATTCCCAGAGCACGTATCTTCCGATGAACCATTGGGTGTACGATTACCTGGAGCGGTTGGAAACCAGGCAGGTCATCCAGGGCGTCATAAACGGCAGCAAGCCGCTATCCCGTCAGGAAATCGCTCGTTATCTCGAAGAAGCTCAAAAACAAGAGGATCGCCTGTCAAAAGTTGAACAGGATCAATTAAATTTTTTAACGATTGAGTTTCAAGAGGAGCTAGCAACTGCAAACAGACAGGTAAAAACGTACCAGACCAAAATTCAGCGACTGCGCCAGAACAAAATCGTGCAGAAAATTATTCCTGGCGTTATCTACCAGAACAACCGAAATTTTCTAAGCTGGAGCGAAGCTCCGTTTTCAATTTCTTTTGACCCGATCATCTATCATGCTCGAAGTTATTCGGATGTTGGCAATCAAGCTTCATTACAAAAATATTTTCAACGAAGCAGCGGGTTTCGCGCCTGGGGCAATTTTACGGATTACCTCGGCTTCTTTATTGACGTGCGGGATACTAAGGAATGGGGTACGAAAAAATACCAGATCGGCAACTACACGCTGCCGCGGCTTGGGTTCGTCCGCGCGACAAATGAAAATTACATTTATCACGATGAAACCGTTGCCTATCTAAAACTTGGTTTTAATCATCTCCAGATAGCCTACGGCAAATTCAGCAATTTCTGGGGACCTGGTCGAACGGGCAGCCTGATCCTGTCAGATTATGCGACGTCGTACGATCAACTCAAGCTGGAATTTA
>JALOPY010000039.1 GCA_025453735.1 bacterium
GCTGCGACAATTCTTATTATGCTTGGCATTCAATTTATCGGGTCCAGGATTTTTCAGTCAATGCAACAGCCGATTCATTTCAAAGATTTTCCGACCACGCAGGCTGTTTTTAAATCAGAAGCGAGTCGATCCCTCAGCGAATCCACATTGAAGGAGCAGTTTATGCAGCGCTATTTGCAGTCTGGCAAGAATGGGAAAATGAAAATTGAAAGATAATTGGATTACTGGCAATACTGACTGATTCCATTGGCCCAGGCGGATGGAATCAGTGAATGAACATAAATAGAAAGCGAGGTTGAATCAGTGAATGAACATAAATAGAAAGCGAGGTTTGATTATGGCAAGAAAAATTTTGATATTGATTTTGGGATTCTCTTTAATTTATTCTGCTTGTGAGAAGAAAAATTCGATTGAATCACTTTATCGGGATGCTGAGAAAATGGAGGGCGATATTCTGAAAAGCGCCACGACCATCGCCCAGTATCGCTCGAATTGTGAAAAAATTCTGCTCGAAGCGCCGGAGAGTGATCTTGCGCCGCTGGCGTGCTACAAGCTGGCAAAGCTGAATGAAGTTTTTGGGCATTACGAAGCTGCTGTCGAATTCTATCAGAAATTATTGGTGCAATATCCCGAGCATCCAATGTGCGCTGAAGGATTATTCAATACGGCGCAAATTTATCAGTTGCATCTAAACAAGAATGATGACGCCATTACGGCTTACACCCAACTGGCTCATTTTTATCCTGACGAAAAAGTCACAAACCAGGGATTGATGCAACTGGGGCAGCTTTTATCTGAAACAGAAAAATGGGGGGATGCGGTTTATTATTTTCAAACCATTGTTGAAAAATATCCGGGTCAGCCGATCTGCGATGATCTCTATTTTCGCATGGGAGATGTTTTTCAGCACAAAATAAAAGATCCAACCAAGGCAATCGAGATGTACCGGATGGTCGTGGAAAAATATCCGACTAGCTCGTGGATGAAATTTGCGCAACAGCGATTGAAAACGTTGCAGCAAGGAGCAAACTGATTCCATCGCTCCAAGCGATGGAATCAGTGACAAATTGAAGGAGAATATAAAAATGAAAAATAGAATATTCATCAAAAATATTTTTACTGGGTTGCTCCTGGCACTGCTGCTTTTTTCATGCAAGGAGAATGAGCCAAAAGGCGATGAATTTAGCTGGTCGCCTGATGGCAAAAAATTGGCGCTGGTCAATGTCGAATCAAAGGAGTTGTTATTGGCGGAGCTTGAAGATGACCGGATCAAGCAGATAACTCAGATTGATTCAATTCCAGGTGAGAACGCAAAAATTTATATGCCCAGTTGGTCACGCGATGGAAGCTATCTCCTTTATGCTAAATCGAGCAAGACCGCTCTGGATATCTTGACTTATGCGATTGCAGCGAATAAATTGACTCAAATCGACCGGATTTCCATCGAGGAGAAAAAGGAGATTGACGGAAAAGTTTTTGTCTCCTGGTCGCCAACCGTGAATCGAATTCTCTGGCTATCATGGAACAAGCCGGGGGAGCATCTGCTGTTTTCTAGTTTGCCGGATGGAAAAGACCGGAAGCTGCTGGTTAAGCTTGTCGGCGAACAGATATTTTCATTCCCTGCCTGGTCGCCAGATGGAAAATGGATCGCCTATTCGATTTACATTCAGGATGGGCATAAAAATAATGGTCTCTGGAAAATAAAAAGTGATGGTAGTGAAAATCAGCAGATTTTTCCAGCCAATCAAATCACGCTATTTCAATGGCAGCCCGATGGCTCGCATCTGGCTGTGGTGAAAAAAGTAGTTTCCCCGACCAATCAAGAGCAGGGCAAATCGAAAGATAGTACTTACCTTTATAAATTATTTTTGATCAATTCCAACGGAGAAAACGAAAGCTCTCTTTCAGAAGAAAAGCTGCAAATCCGAAAGCTCTCTTTCAGAAGAAAAGCTGCAAATCGCTAAATTAGCCTGGTCGCCTGATGGCAAGCAGCTTGCTTTTTTTCAGCAGCAGGATAATTCCAGTGATATGTGGGTCGTAAATCTGGGTTCAAATCAAAAAGTCAAATTAAATTTCAGTAAAGTTCAAGACTTTTTTGGCTGGGGTAGCTCGAATCAATTATTTTATTCAATAGACTATCCGAAAGAGCTGGTTACAGAATCAAAAGAGCAGAAAGATTCGCGGGAGTTATTTGAGACGCTTCGCGGTGCTATCGATGAAAATTTGCTGGTTAAAAGCGCTCAATTTCAACAACGGAATCAGAATACGAATATTTCTGCCTTTGTTAGTGGGGGACAAAATGGTGCAGTGGCATATTACAAGTCTTCCAAGCCGAATGTCTCGATTGATGAAACCTATTATCCGGTAATTGAATTTTCCGACGGTGAAAGGCTTTATCCCGTCCGAACCAAAGCCCAATATATCGCAGCCGCTGATGAATGTTATTTAAATCAAAACTACACGGCTGCGCTCGATCATTTGAGCCATTATTGGGAGGTGGATTTTAACACAACAAATTTTCAAAGCCAGCTTGATATGTCAAAAATGATTGAACAACTAAAGACCGATCCCGATTCCAGCCAATTTAAACGTAGTTACGAAGCATTGAAAGACGGCGCATTGTTAAATTCGATGCTGACGCTGCGAAAATTGAATCAGAACGAAAAAGCCGATTGGCTGTGGAATCAGTTTCAAAAATTAATTTTACATATCAGTCTTACCAGCAAAAACCAAAAAGATATTTCGGATGAAATCTATTGGTCAGTGATGGGCGCTTACAGCAGGTATAATGAAGTGGCTGGCGGGATCAGCGACTTAGACCGCTTGCTGCAAACCGATGAGTTGGACTCAAATTTGATCGCCTTTACCAATTATGCGCAAGCGATCCTGGCGATTCAGGGTAAACACTATGAATTGAGCCTGCAGAAAATGGAATCTGCAATAAAATTTCTATCGCCAGAACTGGCTGAGCTTGATGATATCAAAGGATTGCTTTCGCTCTGTCTCAGCAATTTAAATGATAAAAGAGCAGCGTTGCTGGTTCCCATCTTGCAGGAAACCATACGACGATTCCCAGATAATAAAGATATCTTTCAAATTTATGACATGCTGGGCGATGTTTATCTGAAACAGGGGCAACGAGAAAAAGCAATGGACGCTTATCAAACTGCGGTGGTTTTGAATTTTGATCGGCATGAGATCTGGGATAAAATTTTAGGTGAATGATAATCGGGCTAAAGATAATTTGCTGTATCGGGATTTCAAATTTTGTGTCAAAAATATTATGAAAAAGACCTTACAAGGAGAACGGAGTAAGGACAGTGAATTAATTAAGTTACTCATTTGATAAAGCCATTTTACCTTTCTATGAGCAAAGATCATTAATAAATGGGAAAGTTATTTAATTCACGTCTCTAAGCAGAGACTCACGGAGATTTTTTGGGAGGGGATATTTTGCACTTATAAAACTCCATTTATTCTCTGCTGGCTCCGTTTCTCATTGTAAAAGCATTCCTTACTCCACGACTCCATCACGCCAGAACCTATATCAACTTTAATCCGCCTGGTTGAATGCCGCTTCTGAGTTATCCTCAAATTAACAAATACAAACATTTTTGGTCGAATTTCGGTTGCTCGTTTTCTCACCATCCCTGTCGAAGATTTATCAGAATTTGCTTTAGCAAAGAACTAACTGCTTGACTTCACTACATTTTAGAATCCAGGTCTGTACAGAATTGCTACATTGTTTCAGTTTGATGCACGCGATTTTTGTGGTATTACTAAATCGTAAAGGATTAACTTTAGATTATAGTAAATCTAACAAATAAAAAGTAATAGATCAGGATATGGCATAGAATTTGCGTTTCGGTCTATATATTTTTTTTATATAGACATAAGCACGTTAGCACTTCTATAAATATATTAAACAGTACATGCCTAAGCTAGTCGCCCTAATTAGAGGAAAAACTATGAGTGAAGAGAAAGGTCGATTTATACAAAACAAGTATGAAATCGTTTCAAAAATCAAGCAAGGGGGATTTGGGATTGTTTATTATGGATACGACCATGTGTTTGACAAGCCAGTTGCCATCAAGGCGATCGAGCCGAGTCTGCTGCAGGAGGCAAAATATGTAGATTCCTTTTTAGAAGAAGCGAAAAATGCCGGGAAGCTCAGCCATAATAATATTGTCCATATTTATAATCTCGTTCGGGATGATGATGGACAATTTTTTATTATTATGGAATATATTCATGGCGTCGATTTGAATAAAATTATTCGACAATGTCGCCGGAAGGGAATCCAGATTCCGCAGGAGCTAAGCATTTTCATTATCAAGGAGATTTGCAAGGCGCTTGAATATGCGCATAACAAGCGCGATTTGATAACCGATAAGCCGCTCAAGCTTGTCCACCTCGATATTTCGCCTTCTAATATTATGGTATCCTTTTCCGGTCACATCAAGCTGATTGATTTTGGACTGGCGAAAATCCGGTTTCAGAACAATCGACCGCGTGAGTTCGTCCTCTCCGGAAAATTGCCCTATATGGCGCCTGAACAATTGAACGGAGGTAATGTCGATCGACGTACTGATATTTTTTCATTGGGCGCTTTATTCTATGAAATAATGACAGGCGCTCGCGCCTTCCCCATCCATAATCCGGAACAAACTGTTGAAATGATCAAGCGCGCTAAAATTGATGAATCTCAGCTTGTGAGAAACAATGTGCCCGATCAGATTCAGCGCATCTTGTTAAAAATGTCACAGAAAGATCCGGACGAAAGATATCATGGCGCGAACGGTGTATATCTCGACTTGGTGGAGTACCTGATGACGACGGCTCATTCTGTCGAGTTGTCGGAAGAATTGGGCGATTTTATTCGCAACCTATTCGATTACGATGCTGCTGTGGATTCGCAGTCGCCGCCCCAGTTTGAGCCGGAAGCGCAAATTGATGAACAGGCAGAAATCAAAGCGCTCGCCGAAGAGCTGGAAAAAGTGAAGATAGTTGATGAACCCATCATCGAGGTGCAGGAGCCAGGTATTCAGGCAGATGTATCTGATGAGATTATCGATGTGTCGGAAGGCAGCTCAGAACTGGTTGTGGAGGTTAAAACAGATGCGGGAGTTCCGGAAGCAGAAAATACTGCCGAAGTAATCGAGGTTGATTCTGAAGAGCAGCCGTCTCTTGCAGATGAATTACCTGGAGTTTATTCACAAGAAAAAGCTGGCGAAAACGATCTCCTGCCAGAAGATGAGGTATCTGAAACAAATGATGCGATTTGGGTCGAATCCGAAGCGATCGCTGATGCAACGATCACAAAACTGGATGAAGATGAAACTCGAGATTTGCAAGACAATGTTTCTGACCACGATTCTGTTCAAGTTGCCGGAGCATCGGAAGGCGAAATTGGTTTTCAAGACCAGATACCTGAGTTGATGTCTGAACTGGAAAAGTTGAAAGTCAGCGATAATGCAGGAAAAGAAAAGGCGCTGACATCTCAGGAATCACAGAAAACTGGCCCGCATCAGATTGTCCCAACAATTTACAGCGAAGAAGAAGGCGAAGATGATCTCAAAACGGTCATTGATGTGATCAGGCTTTCGACTAAAAACAAGAAAGCGAAATTTGTCAAAGCCGGAATTGCGTTTGCCAGTTTTATCTTCTTATTTTCCCTCATAGATATTTTTTTTCAAATCACTGCGCTGGGCGAAGGCATTTATAACAGGCTTTTTCCGCCGGCAATACGAATTTCTACGGTTCCAGCCGGCGCTACTGTTTATCTCGACAAAAAGCGCATTTCAGGAACGACGCCGCTATCGATTCCTCGGATTGCTCCTGGAGTTCATGAGCTGACCCTGGCATACGCAGGTTACAACCAGCTTGTAAAATCAGTTCATGTCCCAAGCAAAGGTGAAGTCAACATTTCCGGAGAAGCTGCGCGCAAAGGTTATGATCCATATCTTTTTCAGTTTAAGTCCGCAATTGAAATCACCTCAGATCCAGCCGGCGCCACAGTTTATATAAACAATACGCCATATTTGCACAAAACTCCAACAACGATTGAGTGGGAAGTCGGCGTGCCGCTATCCATTGAAATGGAGCAGGAAGGTTTCCAAAAAATATCCGGATTTACCTTGAATACATTAGATGGCATCGAAGAGATTGAAGATCGCCGCATCTGGTCTTTTCAAAAAATTGAAGGAGAAGAAAAACGATACGTTGTCGAAGGTGCATTTAAAAGATTTATTACCGTTACTTCGATACCGAGCGGGGTTGCTTTTTATATCGATAACGCTCCCAATCCTTCCGGTCAGACCGATGTTTCCTCAACGATTGCCCTGAGCATGGGACGGCATGAAATTTCGTTCAGGAAGGAAGGCTTTAATTCACAACGCATCAGTACAACGGTGGATAAAAATGGACCCGAATCGATTTCTGTCGTGCTCACAAGAAATGTCCGGTTTTTTGCCACTGATAAAACTGACCTGGGCAACAACGATATTGGAGCGACGATTACAAAAATTATTCAGAATAACAGGCAGTACATGCGCAACAATAAGACTCCCTGCGAAATAAGTCTTCCGCCAATTGATCTGCAAGTTGTGCTGAGCAAGAACGGGTACAAAGATGCTATTGTGAGAGTCGCATCTCGGGATAAGGACATCGTGGTCAAAATGGAGCCCGCTTCGATTGAGGCAGAAATCATGGTCATGGATGCCTTGACCGGATTGCCGATGAAGGATGCCCAGATCAGTTATCGTTCGCTCACAAATGAGCAAACCTCAGAAATATATTATGGCTCGACTGATGAAAAAGGAAAATGTGTCAATAGAATTTCGCCAGGCGAATATAGTTTTAAAGTGAAGAAGTTTGGCTATTTTGAAAAGTATGCAATTTTAAACACCCATTCAGGTGAAAATAAATTAGAATTTCGATTAATTATTCAATAAATAATTCAATAAATAAAAAGAACCTTTTAACCGGAATTATTCACAAATTTTTGCCACTAAGGCATTAAGCCGCCAAGGAATCTTTTAAGATAAAAGGCGGCAGCAAAAACATCAGTTTTTTCAAGCACTGAATTTTTATTCGAGTAAAAAGTATTTATACTCAATTCGTTTTAATTTTTCATTATAAAATCAAATGCATTACTGATTTCATCTGCCTAAGGCGGATGGAATCAGTATGAAATTCTAAAACTTAATGAGTATAACACAAAAAAAACATGCACCTTTAGTGAATTTGTGCCTTAGTGGTTCATGAATTTTTCAGGTTAACAAAAATCAATGGAGAGATAACCCATGCCAAAAATCGTTGTCAAAAGGAAAGCCGAGGTCTATAAGGAATTTCCAATTCGACCATTTCAGAGTCGGATCACAGTGGGGTCAGAGGGGGACGAGAAAGAAGGGACTTCTTATTATGTGCGGGATAATAAAAGCGCGTTCGGAACATTTCTGAATGGTGAGCGGATTCAGGATCGAGAGCCAATCGCGAGTGGCGACGAAATTGCCGTCGGAGAACATACACTGATCTTTGAGAATGTCCTGTTCGAAAAAGCGGTGTTGAATGATGAACAATCAGATGTTTTTCTTGCAGAAGCGGACACCGTTTTGGAAGAAGCAAAAACGTCATCCGTGCCGATTGCCGATAATGGCAGTGACGAGGACGAAGCGACTGCTGACATCCTGGTTGCGGAACAGATAGAAGATGAAGCGCTGCCTGTCAAACCTGCAACGACGAAAGGACAAACCGATGGACAGGCACCCCATTATTTGGTTACAATTTACGGACCGTATTTAGGAAAGAAATATCGACTCAATCCCGGAGTAACAAAGATTGGCAGGGATCAGGCGTTAAATGATATCGTGATCCGTGAAAATGTCAGGGGTGAGGTCGATAGCAGCATTTCCCGTCGCCATGCCACGATCTACCTGGAAAACAATAATTTTTACATCATGGATAAAAGAAGCAAAACACGCACCCGGGTCAATCAAAAACAACTTAGCGAAGAAGATGTGGTTCAGCTTTTTCCTTATGATGAAATCGAAATTGTCAGCGATCAAAAAAGCTCGATTTTTCGATTTGTCCCGGAAGCCACAATGGATTTTTCGCCGCCGAAGAATTCCGGACTATGGTGGGATCGCCACTCCGATTGGGTGATTCGTGCAGCATCTGCGCTGATGTCAATTTTGTTAATCTCATTAATTTTAAATTTCTGGGGAAGCGCGAGCCTGATCGTGCAAAAACCTTCTCCATTTGCGTTTAATGATCAATTGTACATTGCAGGAAAAAACCAGCAGAGCATTTTTTTTCAGCCGGCAGATATGGCTGCAATAATACCCGGATTGACACCCGCAGTAGCTGATTTCGATGGCGATGGTTACCTGGACATTGTCTATTTTGATAAAGATCAATATTTGCAGGCTATCAGTGGCAAAACAAAAAATCTCCTCTGGGAAAACCAGGTGACCTATCGGGCTCAGTTTCCATTGGGCGTTGTGATTGCAGACTTGAATCTGAATAATTTGCCAGACATATTGTTACCGGCTGATAATTCAATTATCTATGCCATTGATGGCAAAACAGGAACAGAAATCTGGGCAAGCCCGTTGTTTGGCGAGCGCTTCTCTGGCAATCCCGTGGTCGCTGATCTCAACGGCGATGATTTTCAGGACATCTTCATTTGTAATGTGACCGGGCAGGTCAATATCGGATTTGGAACTTATGGCAATCCAAACTGGACGACGTTGCAAGCTGAAGCAGAAATACGCTGCACGCCTTCGGCTGGTGATGTTGATAAAGATGGTTTGCCCGAAGTCGCAGTCGGAACAGAAAATGGAAAAGTGCTCATCTATGATGGCACAAAAGAAAATTTTAGCCACATTTTCAATATTAATGAAGAATTCCAGAAAGCAAAAGGCTCATTTTATGAGAATCATCAAATTCGCCAGCGCGTCGCTATCGGAAAACTGGATAACGATGAACATGCCGACCTGGTTATCCAGACCGAACAAAATCATGTTTTAATATTGGATGTCAAGGAATCGAAACGGCTATGGTTCGACGAAATTGCGTCGAGTGGCTCTTCGCTGCCGCCAACTCTGGGCGATTTTAATGGCGATGGAAAACTGGAAGTCGTTCTGGTCACGAAGGATGGAAAGGTCATTGTCTATGATGGAATGGGCAAAGGCGGTGGTCAAAAGAAGATCAATTGGGGATACATTCCTGAAACCATCGAAGAATTTATTACTTACCCGGTGGTCGCTGACATTAATAAAGATGGTAATATGGATGTGATCCTGGTTGGATCGTATGATGGACTTTATATTTTCAGTGGTAATGATGGCAAATTGATTGTCGAGACAAATCCAATCAATAACATCGAAGATTTAATCATTGGCACTCCGATGATCGCTGATTTTAACCGAGACAAAAAGTTAGACATCCTGCTCCGCAAGAATAACGAAAGCTTTCATCTGTTAACAACCAACAGTCTGGTGAAACGAAGCAGCATTTTGTGGGGACAGATAAATTATGATGCGCTGCAGGCAGGCTGCAGCGCTCCTTCAGCCCAATCAGCGACTAAGTATTACTTCGCGATCCTTTGTTCCGTTGTCTTGCTTGTGGTGCTGATCCTTTATAATATTTATAGCCCAATAAAGCGGAAAAACCTGTTTTTAAAAACAGTTTAATCATGCTATACTCGTTGATGATTATTTTGTAACTTAAAAAACTGAAGTCATTGCGAGCGAAGCGAAGCTGCACCTTCGGCTTCGTCGCTTCGCTCCTCGCAATGACAAAGTGATGTCACATTTTAATCCTCAATGAGTTTGACCTTAAATGAAAAAGTGAAAAGTGATCTTTTCCACAAATACTGGAATGAATTAATCGTACGAACGAAAACGGGAAATTTGCGGCTCTGGTTGAAAATGGTGGCAGAATGAAATTGAAAATGGTAGCGAAAAGCGATGTTGGAGTAGCCCGGTCAGTAAATGAAGATTTTTGTGGAATTTTTGAAGAAGATGGTTTAGCCATTGTCTGCGATGGAATGGGCGGACACCAGGCTGGCGCCAAAGCCAGCCGGCTCGCTGTCGCGACGGTTCGGTACATGTACCTTTTCCTTGATTCATCGGTTCATTCACAAATTGCTAAGGATTTGCTTGTCGATCAACTGGAAGTTGCTGTTCGTTTAGTTGGTTCGGTTCGGCTGTCCAATCGGCACATTTATAATCGATCGCTTCAGGATCCGGATCTCAGGGGAATGGGGACAACGGTTTCATCGCTTGCTATCGTCAATAATCTCGCGATTATCACGCATGTCGGGGATAGCCGGGTGTACCGGATCCGCGGGGAACACATGGAGCTGCTTACTGATGATCATACCTATGTAAATGAATTGATTCATGATCAGGAATTAGATCTCGAAGAAGCAAAAAATTTTGAAAAGCAGAATGTAATCACCCGCGCTCTGGGGCTTTCCAGCACGGTAAAGATCGACGTCGGAATTGAATCCGTAAAAAAAGGCGATCTGTTTTTGCTTTGCACGGATGGCTTGACAAAAGCATTATCGGATGAAGAAATTAAGCGGATTGTTATATTCAACGAAGATAATTTTGAGCACACCATCAATCATCTGATCGACACTGCAAATATTAAGGACGGCTCTGATAATATTACGATTGCCTTTGTCGCGGTTGATGAGGTATCAGCAGAGACAAATGGCTATCAATCAATGTATATCACCCTAAAAGCTGAAGATGAAAAAGCAGCCCGTATTGAGGATAAAATTCTGAAACAAGAGATTGTGAGGCAGAATCTTTCTGATCAGACCAAAACCAAATTCAGCCGGATTATTAATAACAGATTTATGCAGTGGAGCATTGCTGCAATCGTTCTCGTTTTCATTATTTTAATTGGTGTCTTTGCAACATCAAATCAGAGAAATCGAAATTCAAGCAATCAGCCGGCTGCAACCATACCGAATAGCTCATCTTCAAAGCCAGTTGGGCAGAAACCTGCAAGCCTGGGCCAGCCTCAAAAGCAGATAACTAGCCAATCTGGCAGTAAGTTGAATCAACCAGCAAAGCCTGGCGTTTCTGATTCTGCCAGCACCAGGCAAACACACAATTTAGCAGATATGCTGGAAAAAGAAATTCTTCCGAACGATTCAAGCACGCGCCCCCTACAACAGCGGCTGCAAAACCGGGGACGGATTTATCTGATCGGGTTGGATAGAATTCAGGATGTAGAAAAGTCGCTATTGCTTATCAATAACCGATACTGGGGGAAAACAATCGACTTCCGCGAGCGTGGCATACTTTTGCTGCCAGGTCGCTATAACATCGTAATTTGCGACTCATCCCGAAAAATAATATCGGAACGGAATGACGTCGAAATTTCTGCCGGGGATATAAAACCAATTGAATTTCGCCGATGAGATACAGAGAATCAAGACAATAATTTTTTATGTTTTATGATTTGCGGCAGCTTCTTAAGAAGGTTTTTTGGGAGGCAGAAGAACAAGATTCTTTGATTTCCGCAATTTACAAATTACGAATGTATTTAAAGTTATCAAGAAAAAATAGTCGCGTACTCAATACCTTAATCCACGAATGGCTCGTACAACCAAATTATTGGGGGCTTATTATGGTAAAAAGAACGATTGTTACAGGTTTTTTAGTGCTCATGGCGCTGTCTTTTGTTAATTTCCAGATTGGGTATTCCCAGGACAATGAAGCAGTCTATTGGTTCAAAAAAGGAGTTGACGAAAAAAATCATGACAAAAAGGTTGAGTATTATCTCAAAGCGATTGAAAGCAAACCCAATTTTACTGAAGCGCATTATAACCTGGCGCTCGCCTATTTGATGCAAAAAAAATATAGTAATGCCGAGGAAGCCTTTAAAAAATCTTTGTATGTCAATCCAACAGCGCTAAACAGTGGATTAAAAAGCAATATCCTGAATCGCCTGGGATCGATGTATCGCAAAATGGGGAGATACAAGGATGCAGAAGAATCCCTGCAAGCCGCGCTGAACATCTCGACGGACAAGCAATTCCGTGCGTTGACGTTGTACGAGCTTGGTCAGGCAAAAATTGCTCAGTCACAATTTGATGAGGCGATCAGAATATTTAACCAGGGAATGGATATCTCGCCTTCAGATCGATCATCTTTTCAAACTGGAATTCAATTGGCAGAAGATCAGAAAAATATTTACAATTTATACCAACAGGGAATGCAGTCTGTTCAGGCGAACAAATTAACTGAAGCTACAGATTTGTTTAATAAGGTGCTCGAATTAGATCCAAGTCATCAACATGCGAAAGCCGAGCTTCAGAAAATGATCGCAGCGCAGCAGCAAAAACAAACTGCCGAAAGCGATAAGCTTCTGGTTTTGTACAACCAGGCAATAGCTGAAATGGATAAAGGTGAATGGGTTGCCGCAATAAAAGATTTTGAGGATATCAACCAATTGCAGCAAAATTATAAAGATGTCAATAAATTGCTGCTGCAAGCTAAAGAGAAGCAATATCAAGAATTAATCACGGATCAATTGTACGAGAAAGGGCAGGAAAATGTCCAGAAAGGGAATTATGTCCTCGCATTGATAAACTTTGAGCGTGTCGCCGAGATCAATCCAAACTATAAAGATATTTCTTCAGTGCTCGCAACAACCCGAAAGAAAGCCGAGCAAACTAAAGATCGTGCAGAAGCCCAAATGACTTCAATTGAGACTCAGTCAACGAATAGAGAGGCTAACAGCCCTAGCAATACCAATGATCGAGAAACAACTCCTGGAGCCACGCAACGAACGTTTGAACAATCGCTTTCTCAACGCAATACGCAGCTCAACATGAACATCGATTCACAGCTTGTCCGAAATTTTTATGAGGAGGCACTGGATTTAATTCAAAAAGAAGAATGGCTGCAAGCCGGGGTTGTGCTGGAAAAAGTGAAGCTGATTGAGCCGAATTACCAGAATACAGAATTTTTGTTGGATCAAGTCAAGCAGAATCTGACTATGTCGAGCGCGTTGAATGCAAAAGGAAAATTCGCTGCTGAATCAAAATCGCGAAACTCGGGATTTATTTTGTTTGGATTTCTGGCAGGTGCTGTGATGCTGCCGGTTGGCTTGTTGCTGTTATCTCCAACGACCAGAGCCAGGTATTATATTTTGTTGAAAAAATATGACAAAGCCAGGGAAATTTATGAAGGCATGCTGACGAAAAAACCGCACAATATAAAACTATATATCACTCTGGCAAATATCTACATTAATGAACGTCGCATTGACGAAGTGGCGATTCGGATCTTTGAACGCGCCATCCAATATAATGACAACTTAAAAATTCAGTTGGAGCCGATTGTCAACCGCTACTATTTAGAGAAATCTAAAACATCGGATAATCCGATTCATTTATTGGATGAGAAGTTACGCGAACAACTGAGAAAGATGGGAAATTAATATAAAACGAATACAGGGTTATGGAAAAAACGAAAGCAGAAAATCAAAGCATCATCGATCTTCTTTATCAATTGGCGCATGCTTACCTGGAGAAGCGCGAGTATGATAACGCTATTGATAAGTACAAAAAATTGATTGGGCTGGGTGAAGAAAACGAAAAGATCTATCTGAACTTGAGCAAAGCTTATATTTTGAAAGAACAGTTCGATCAGGAAGCCCAAAAAGTTTTTGAGAAGACGCTCGAATATGATGCAGAAAATCCAGTGATAAACATCATCTTGAGCCAGCTCTATCTCGAAGCAGATCGCGAAGATGAGCTCGCGGTGAGCGTCTTCCAAAATGCGCTGAAGCAAAATCCTCAGAATGCGGATGAGCTTATCACCAAATTGATAAAAATAAGCTTTCAACAAGAAAACTACGCTGTTGCAGAAGGCTTGATGCAGCATCTGATAAATAACCCGGAGAAAATGTCCAGCATTTTGCCGCTCTATATTGGCAGGCAATGGCAAAATCAAAAGTTTGACCAGGTTTCACAGCTTCTCAAACAGCTTATCGATTCTCAAAAAAGCCCGTCCTGGTATCGTTGGTTTATGCTCAATTTGTTGCAAACAGAACAGCAATTGGGCAAAGAATTCTCAATTTCCCGTGATGACCTGGAAGTTTGTCTCGATTATCTAAATGATGCTGATGCTTGTGATAGGTTATTGGATGTTTATCTCTATCCGGCTATCGAAAGGTTTAATGCCAGTTATGCGGAGCGAATTCAGCAAGAAGAATCCCAGCCAGTGCAGGAATACGAATTGTTTCTGCTGGATAATTCATTCCCTAATATCCTGGAAAAAGGGCTTAACAAGCAAAAAGCATCTCGTCAGGCTGAAGTTTTTCGAGAGAGTGACATCTGGAAGAAGCTGAAGCCCTGGCATATAAATGAAAATGGCAGCATTCAAGAATCTGACAGCGAGAAGCAATCATTTTCACAATTTGATTCGATTCACCAACACGCGCAAGCGCTAATGGTCATTCGGGTTGCTGGTGGAACGACGATGGAAATGAATGAAATTTTACGGAACGCTGTTGTCACCACGACCGGGGATGAAAATAGTTTTATTCATGGCTTTCATTCGGCTGACGGCATCATTTTGCTCTGGAAAGATCTGAATTGCTCGATCCGGGCTGCGCTTAATTTCATAAAAGATGGGTATGTGCAGAGTAGCTTGAAAAGCAGCTCGGATCAGCAACCACAGATTTTGATCCATAATTTGGTTACAAAAAAAGGTGCAAAATCGAAAAGCGTCGTTGAAAATTTACAATTGACCTTATCTGCTTTTCAATTGGAAAAAGAACTTTTCACACACAGCAACAATGGCTTGCTTTCAGGGAGCAATAACGGCAACCAAATTTTTATTACTGCGACAGTCGCCGAGCAAATGAATGGGGATGCACAATTTACGATTAAACCTACCGATATTGTCGCGCAACACCCGGTATCAAAAAAGAATCTTAAAATTTTCCGCATGATCTGGGATGATGCAATTGCCAGGATGAGCCGGGGTGAAATTAAAAACATCGGCAAGTTCAATCTCATTCGGGAGCTCCACTCGAACGAGCTGTGCGCAAGTTTCAAGGCAATGGATTCACTTCTGGAGCGCCCGGTGGTTATTAAAATATTGCATTCGAATGCAAGTGGCAGCAACGATCAGGATTCGATTGCAAAACATTTTTTGCAGAAAGCAAAAATTTTGGGCAAGCTGATGCATCATAATATCGCCCTGATTTATGATTTTGGGGAAGAAAAAGATTTTTGCTACATTGCGAGAGAGTATGTGGAAGGCGAGCCATTAAAGATCCAGCTTTCGATCAATCAGAAAATTAACTGGCTTCGCACTTTGAAGCTGTGTCTGAGTATTTCACAGACGTTGAACATCGCCCATGAAAATAATATTTTTCATTGCCGATTAAAACTGAACAATATTTTTATTTCAATGAATAACGAAGTGAAGATTACGGATTTCCAGGTCGTGCCGCTCACGCTTCCCTGGAAAATGTGCCAGGAGCCATCGCTGAAATCGCTGACCTATCTATCGCCCGAACAAATTAACAATCAATCTATCGACAACCGGACTGATATTTTTTCACTGGGTGTAATTATGTTTGAGCTGTTGACAGGACATAATCCGTTTTGGGATGACACGAGCGAAAAAATTATGAAGAATATTTTAAAGAAAAATCCTGAACCTGTCACCACGCTCAATCCGGATTTGCCTGAACGATTGAACGAGATAGTCGTTAAGATGATGGATAAATCTCCTGAAAATAGATATAATAATTTATATGAATTGGAGAATCAACTCAATGAAATAATAAAGGGTCATGATAGCTAATTCATGTGATCAATCGAGCAGCAAAGCCACAAGTATTCACTCAGCACAAACGCAAAGATCCGGAACGCAAACCTTAAAATGGATTTGCAAAAATATTATCCATGTTTCTTCGGATAATCAAAAAATTTAAAAATTCCCTTCCCTGTTTTCAAATCCTGCCATGATTGAATATCAAAATCCACGCAAAAAATGCCACAGGTTGGAATGTTGTCAACCTGGTGATTTGAGAGGAAACTTGCCATGGCAGTTAGATCAGGATTATGCCCGAACAGCATCACTTCATCGAGTGAATCATCAAGATATTTAATGACATTGAGCATTGCCTGCACACCAGAAGCGTAAAGTGAGTCTCTGATCTCAATTTTTTCTTCTGGATAATCAATTTCTTTCGCGATGATTTTTGCCGTGCGGAGCGCCCGTTTTGCCGGACTGGAAAGAATGAGATCGGGCTGAGCGCGATGTTCTTTTCTAAGGCGCTCTCCCATGACCGGAGCATCTCGCTTGCCCCGGTTATTCAGTGGCCTATCAATATCTGCCACATCAGGCTCGCCCCAGCTTGATTTGGCATGTCGGATAAGAAAAAGTCTTTTCATCTTAATTCATCTTTTTTAACTAGCAGTGAAAAGTCAAATGTGTTTGAACGCCAAATAATAAGAATTATTTTTCATTTTGTCAATAAAAACAATTACAAGCTGGTATTACGGTTGCTTTTTGTCGGCAAATTGTGAATAACCTGACATAAAAAGAGCTTGACAATAACTAAAAAAAACATTATATTAGCCGTTCAAATTATGACCGTAAGCTGGTCTTGCTCGATGTGCTTACATGATATTATCTAACCTGGATAATTCCTCGTTTTAATTCATGTTCGTATGTTTTATCGTGATCTGGATCAACAAAAGTTTTAAAAATTCAAGCATATTTCATGCAGCATTTTTTAATAAAAATTAATTTGAGGAAGGAAAAAATAAGAGGAGAGTTTCTATGGCGAAGTACAAGATCGCATGGCTGCCAGGCGATGGAATTGGCAAGGATGTTATGGATGCAGCAAAGATAGTATTGGATGCTTTCAAATTTGATGCAGAATATATTCATGGTGACATCGGATGGGAATTCTGGTGCAATGAGGGAGACCCGCTCCCCAAGCGAACAATTGATATATTGAAGAAAACCAATTGTGCTTTATTTGGCGCGATCACTTCGAAGCCAAAAGAAGAAGCGGCAAAAGAGCTGATTCCTGAATTGCAGGGCAAAGGATTGGTTTATGCCAGTCCGATCGTTCGGTTGCGTCAGGAATTTAACCTGCGAACCAACTTGCGTCCCTGCAAAGGTTATCCTGGCAATCCTTTGAATTATCGAGAAGGAATCGATCTGACCGTTTTTCGTGAGAATACGGAAGATTTATATGCTGGTGTCGAATTCCATCCAGTTCCAAAACAGGTGATGGATGTGTTGAATGCCAATCACCCGAAGATGAAACGATTTGCTGAACTGCCTTTGGAAGATGTTGCCCTATCGTTGCGAATAATAACTCGCCAGGCATCCCGGAATATTATTCGTGATGCGTTTGAATACGCAAAAAAATATGGCTATAAAACAGTCACTGTTGTTGAAAAACCCAACGTCATCCGTGAGACCAGCGGCTTGATGATCCGTGAAGCGCGAAAAGTTGCCCAGGCATACCCCGGAATTGAGCTGTGGGAAACCAACATCGATGCGATGTGCATGTGGCTGATCAAAAATCCACTGGATTATGGCGTGCTGGTGACATCAAATATGTTTGGCGATATTATTTCCGATCTTTGCGCCCAGCTTGTTGGCGGACTTGGTTTTGCCTGTAGCGGCAATATCGGCGACAGCTATGCCGTATTTGAGCCAACCCATGGTTCTGCTCCGAAATATGAAGGTCAATACAAAGTCAATCCAATGGCAATGCTGCTCTCCGTTAAATTAATGTTTGACTGGTTAGAAGAAACCAGCAGCGCGTTACGACTGGAAAACGCCAT
>JALOPY010000040.1 GCA_025453735.1 bacterium
ATTACAAAAAAATCAGCATTGGGTCCTATACAATAGAAGAAAGCGATTATCTCGACTCATACTATTAACCTTCAGGAGCAGTTAATCGGGAAGGATATTCCTTTTTTGCAGGAACATCTGCCCGTTGATTTCAAAGCCGCATTAATAAAAGGAAAAAATAATTATATCTGTCCAAAGAGATTAAAAATTGCTTACGAAAATGCATACTCGCTTTTTGAAAATGATGAAATTAAATTGCTCGATAAATTATACAGCTGGTCAAAGAACACTATTGACGGTACGCTTTCCGATATTCCGTTCCAGGTAATTCCGAATGTATGGAGCAGTGTTTGTGCCGAAAGGGGAATCTGCACTAATAAAACCTGCGGAGGTATCGAGGATACGGAATGCTTTTATGCAAAAGCAAAATACAGGATTTCTCAGGCGGATGTTGTGGTTGTAAACCATCATTTATTTTTTACTCTTTTTGCGGGAGTAAAAGATGTTGATGATGAAGGTTATTTATATAAAAATGATTTTGTGATTTTCGATGAAGCTCATACTCTCGAAACCGTAGCGGCTGAACACATTGTGCCTGCTATCTCCCGCGAAATGATTAAGTATCATTTGCTAAGACTTTATAACGAAAGAAAGAAAAAAGGTTTTCTTGTTTCCTTTCCTTTTCTGCATGTTATCCCCGTAATTCAAAACCTGCTTGAAGTAAATCAATATTTTTTTCAGAATATTAAAAGAGAACTTTTTCATTACAGAAACAAGGATGAAAAGAAACTTGCACTTCGTATTACGGAAAAAAATATTGTGAAAGATTCCTCTGCAACGAATAATTCCTGAATCAAGCAGAAGATTCTTCGGTCGAAATTATATTTCCCCTGGAAAGAAATTAAATTCTTTTCTTAGCGCAACGGTTATCGCCGGAATAACCTATTACTTGATCAGCATGCTTATCAATTAGATTTTTTTTTATTCCTGGCTAACCTGAATTATTCATACATTTTTGCCACGAAGGCCCAGGACACGAATAAGCAATAAGCTGAAAGGAAATGAATTTTTAAACTCAGTTTTCGATGCTGATTTTTATCTTATATTTTGGTCTATTGTTTTATTATAACGTTGTAGCTTGGTGGCGAAAGAATATGTTAGGCTAAATATTGTGTCGATAAAATTGATGAAACAATACTCTGCCCATTGCAATTTGCCACGACATATCCTTGTACTAAATTTAAAATAAATATTTGACAAATTCCTTGACTTCAATTTATAAAATCACTATGTTTAGTAGATTTCAAACGAAATTATTCTGGCTATTTGATATCGATGAGTATGATTGCAAATCATAGAATTTCATTCCCGGAGGCGTGATATGGAACTATTAGTCGTCAAAATAGATAATCCAGAACATTTGAATTTGATTCTTGGTCAATCCCACTTTATCAAAACCGTGGAAGACCTTCACGAAGCATTGGTCAATTCGGTGCCGCAAATCAAATTTGGCGTGGCATTTACAAGCGGCTGGTTCGCTGGTCGGGAAATGATGATGAGCTTATAACATTGGCGCGAAACAATGCGTTGCAGCTTGGGGCTGGCCATGTTTTTATCATATTTATGAAAAACGCATTTCCGATCAATGTCTTGAAAGAAATCAAGAACGTTCCAGAAGTGTGTCGAGTTTTTTGCGCCACAGCAAATCCGGTTGAAGTGGTCATCTCTGAATCCGAGCTGGGACGAGGTATTTTGGGAGTTATCGATGGACAAAAGAGCCTGGGAGTTGAGACGGAAAAAGATATCGCGGAGCGAAAAGCATTGCTGCGAAAATTTGGCTATAAATTGTAGCGCGATAATTGATATACTACTTTTTCAAGATAAAAGATTTGCAGTATCTCATAACCTTGAAAAATCGATTTTGGTCGCTAATCAATAACTTTTAAGCAGAGCCAAAACTCATATTCAAATTAACAACCAGAGTCCTGATTAAAATTTAAATAATCAGGGCTTTTCTATATTCAGAAATATTAGCAAAAAGTTGTCTGATCATTAACCGAATAAACAAAAAGAAACATAAATCGGTGAGGCTCGTTTAATCGTATTCAATTTTTTAAAATAAATTATGACAATGAATGTCATAAAAAGTATTTGCAATTTAAAAATATTTGTTTAAATTGTAAATACATTTTCGGAGGCAAATTCAATGAAGTTAATAGATATTCTGTCGGATGATCATGTGATTATTCCCCTAAAAAGTCATGAGAAACAAGAAATTATTGAAGAGATGGTAGATCATCTATACGACACGAAAAAAATCAAAAACCGTGACAAAATTTTAAAAGCCATCCTGGATCGGGAAAAAGTAATGAGCACCGGAGTTGGCGATCATGTTGCTATACCCCACGGCAAAGCCGATGGCGTCAAGGATATTGTTGCTTCACTTGGAATCACCGCGAGCGATGTGGATTTTCATTCTATCGATAATAAACCTGTTCGCTTGATATTTCTGCTCGTGGGACCTCCCGATAAGACCGGTCCGCATCTAAAAGCGTTGAGTCGAATTTCCCGGCTTATGCATCGTGAGGATTTTCGCGCGAAATTATTAGCGTCAAAGACAGCAAAAGAAGTGATGAAAAATATTCGAGAGGAAGAAGAGAAATATTTTGACACAAATTAATTGTCGCTCAATCGCGAATAGAACTCCTCAAACCGCCTGAATAGAGTATCCTTTCCAAAAGCAATTATGATTTCAAAAACTCGAATAAAAAATATTCTCGCACTCAAACAAAAAAAGCTTCGCGACCAGAAAAAAATGTTTTTAATCGAAGGAGCACGGCTTTGCCTGGAAGCACTGCAATCTGATTTTATTGTGGAAACAATACTTATAGAAAATGAAAATTCTTCCTCGCCGCAAGCGAAACAGATATTCGATCTCGCTCACCAAAAAAATATTGAAATTATCAAAATTGAAAAAGCAGAAGTTGCTAAATTAGCTGAGACGGTTCATTCCCAGGGAATTTTTGGCGTGGTAGAACAGCGGCGCTACGGGCTTGAAAAAATCCTCAATCAAAACAATAGAATTTTACTTATTATTGCCAATGGACAAGACCCTGGAAATGTGGGAACGATAATCCGGACCTGTGATTGGTTTAACATTGATGCTGTACTGCTGAGCTGCGACTCAGTCGAGTTATTTAATCCAAAAGTCGTTCGATCCACAATGGGCTCGATTTTTCATCTGCCCATTTGTGAAAATGTCGAGCTCCACGAAGCGCTCCCTCGTCTCAAATATTTGGATTATCAAATTTATGCTGCTGACGTTCGAGGCGCATTTTTTTTCCACGAGATAGAGTATCAATTTCCCGCAGCGCTGCTCATCGGCAATGAAAATAAGGGGTTCGAAAGCGAACTGTTAGCGCACATCGACAAAACTGTTGCAATCCCCTCGTTCGGAAAAGCTGAATCATTAAATATGGCAACTGCCGCTGCAATTATTATGAGTCGCATGATTTGTTAATTTAAGGCTGGGATCAATATGGAAGACGAGCAAAACTTGGAACAATATCCCCAAATGAAACAAGTATTAATTGTCATTTTTTTGACGCTGGCTATCACTTTTTTGGTGGGCGCATTGGGCGCTGTGATCGGAGCGCGAACCGAGCTTTTTCTTTTAGAAGCCCTTATTATTTTTCCCGCATTAATCTTCACTTTAAAAAACAAATATTCAACCGTTCAAATTTTTCGCCTTCGCAAAGTCAATTTGAAAGTAATTCTGATCAGCATCATCCTCGGATGCGCGTTTACCATCGTATCCGATGAAATCGATCGAGTTGTACAAATATTTTTTCCCATGCCAGAAGAACTGCAAAACGCCATCACTGCAGCATTGAAAATTGAAACCATCTCCGATTTCATCATCATTGCTTTTTCAGCAGTAGTTGTCGCTGCGATTGTCGAAGAGATGCTATTTCGAGGTTTCGTCCAGACCAGCTTAGAACACGAATTCGACGTCACTAAAGCAGTGATGTCCACCGCCCTCCTCTTTGTCATTTTTCATTTCAATCCATGGTGGAGCATTCAGGTGATGATTTTTGGCATCATTTTGGGTGTGATCGCGTGGAAAAGCAACAGCATCATTCCATCGATTATCATGCACGCAATTAACAACAGCGTCGCGCTCCTTATCACGAATATCAATCCAAAGAATATGGAATGGTACCTTTACAAAAACCATGTTCATATTCTTATTTTAATCATTGCGATCTTTGCAACAGTTTTTGGCATTAAATTATTATATCGGTTTTGTGAAACATCATTGTCAAATCAAAATAATTCCGATTTTGATAATATGTGAAATTTGATTTTTTAATTGCCAAGCAGTCCGGCTGGCATTGAAACTTTTTAATCAAAGTTTTTTACCAAACAATCTGAAATCATTAATAGTTAACGGAGGAATAAATTGACCTTTTCAAACAATGTGCCGAATATTCGAATTGGCGTTATCCAATCAGCCGATCAGGTTGCTGTTCAATGCAACCAGACCTTTTCTTTGAAAAACTCCAGCGAGGAAATCATCTACTCAGGCTCTGCGAATCAAAAACTTGTTTTCAAAATAAGCGCTTCCCAGCCTGCAGAAGTTCGTTATCAGCTTCGGGCGGGAATAGAAAAAAATGAAGCGGATGCAAAAAAATTTGCACAAAAATTAAAACGCCTGGGGTTTGAAGCGCAAATCCGAACGGTTGGAATGTGTTTCGAAATCAATCATCATACGGTCGACAATCGTGAATTTTGGATTACGGTTGGTGAATTTTCCACACATGCGGAAGCTCTCGAATTTCGAAATCAGCAGGCGGAGCCAGGCGAATACGTTGTGATTGAAAAAATTCTGAAGCCCGCTACTGGAGCGATTGAGCTGGCTGGTCAAAAGCTTGGAGATGTTGTTCGCATTGTTCCGGATAATCCAGATAGCTCAACTCACATTACAGTCTCCAACGTCATGATTGGAATTCAATTTCACTGGCAGCGCTACGAAGACCTCGACTATCGCGGGATTATCGAACTCAGTTTTAATAACCAGGGCAAGCTTGTCGTGATCAACGAATTGGATTTGGAAAACTACCTGGTCAGCGTTAATTCTTCTGAGATGACCCCTGACTGTCCAATTGGTTTGCTGGAAGCTCAAACCGTGGTGGCTCGGAACACCGTTCTGGCAACGATGGGAAAACATCATTACAATACAAATTTTCATCTCTGCTCGGACGATCATTGTCAATGCTACCAGGGCAAGAAAAGAGAGCAAAACGTTTCCCGCCAGGCAGTTGAAAACACCTGGGGTGAAGTTCTGCTGCACGACGATGAGATTTGCGATGCTCGCTATTCAAAAATCTGTGGGGGAATAATGGAGGCGTATCAAAATGTCTGGGAAAACCGAAATATACCCTACATGGTTTCAGGAATTGACAGCGACCAAAAAATTAGCTATCCAGCAAACACCGAAGCGAAAGCAAAAAGTCTGATTGATACCCATGTTCCAGCCTACTGCAATACCAAGCTATACCCATTGCCTCCCAGATTAGCTAATCTTTATTCGACGCAGAATTTGTTTCGATGGGAAGTAACTTATCGTCGCCAGGAACTGGAGCAGCTTATCTCTGAAAAAACCGGGCAGGATATTGGTGAGCTCCAGGACATCATTCCTCTGGAGCGAGGCGACTCAGGTCGGTTAATTTATATTGAGTTAGTCGGATCCAAAAAAAGGATGAAAATTGGAAAAGAATTAGAAATTCGAAAAGTTCTCTCCAAAAGCCATCTTTATAGCTCGTGTTTTTACATTGAAAAAACGCTTGATGACCGCGGCAAAGTTGAGAAATTTATTCTGAAAGGCGGCGGTTGGGGACATGGCGTTGGATTGTGCCAGGTCGGCGCCACGGTCATGGCGATGAAAAGTATCCCCTATCAAAAAATTTTAAATCATTACTATAAAAATACGCGGCTGGTGCGATTCTATTCATTTAAATAGCTGATATTTAATCCGATGGAAATGCTAAAATAATTTAAAATATTTTTTCCGCAAATCTCACCGGTTGCATATATTTTAAGTTTGAAATTTCGGGTAAATTGATTTACTAAGGGAGAATTGGGAACTCTCTTTAGGTTAATTGATTCACATCTGAGATTAGGGGGAGGCCAGCATCGACTGGGAACGCGATGCTGGCCTTTTTTATTCTGAATATGCCTTCTAATAATTTGCTGCACTCTGCTTTCCTGAATTATCAATTTTTTATTCGCACAATCAATTTCGTTGCATCGCCTATCCGAACCTCGCGCGCAAAGCCAATATGTTGCTTGCAGCATTTATTCAATTTTTCTTCTGGAAAATCGAAAAAGATGTTGATTTTAATAGAAAATTATTTTATGTTTATAGTGTAATTGAAGCCCGAAAAAAAATCTCGTTGCTTCAATAAAAGTGTTGCGAGGAGGGTGGCTAATAAAATGGGAGGTGTTATTTATGAAAACTTTATTAGTCGTAGATGATGAAAAAAATTTAAGAACGCTCTATGAGCAAGAACTGATCGAAGACGGTTATCAGGTTTTGCTCGCAGAGGACGGCAACCAGGCTCTTGATATCTTGCAAAAAAATCGTATCGATCTGGCGATACTCGATATCAAAATGGCAGGCATGAATGGGATTGAAACGCTGAAACGGATGATGGAAGTGAATAAAGATATCAAAGTTATTCTGAATTCTGCCTACTCGATCTATAAATCTGACTTTGTGACCTGGTCTGCTGATGCGTATTTAGTTAAATCTTCTGACATTTCAGAACTGAAAAACAAGATTAGTGAGCTGCTGGGATAATTGAAAAATGGAGCAGTGATCCGAGTAACTTTGCTTAGAAATTTAGTTTTGAACCGCTTGAAAAATTCATCTTTGCTGAAACAGAGTGATTGCATCACATGGTCACTCTTTTTTTCTATCTGCAATATACTCATTACAACTTAGAATTTCATACTGATTCCATCCGCGTTAGGCGGATGGAATCAGTAATGCATTTGATTTTGTAATGAAAAAGTAAACCTAATTGGGTATAACAATAAGTTTTAAAAAGCAATACTATCACTTAACCAGAGACCCTGCCATGGTGATCAAAACCGATTTCTTGATAATCGGAAGTGGAATTGCTGGACTATCGCTTGCATTAAAAGCAGCAGCGCTCGGAACTGTTGCAATCATTACGAAAAAGGAACAGGCAGAATCAAATACCAATTATGCGCAAGGTGGAGTCGCTGCAGTTATTTCGCCAGATGATTCATTTGCTTTTCATATCGAGGATACATTAAAAGCTGGCGCCGGGTTATGTCATCGTGACGCTGTGGAACTTTTAGTCCATGATGGTCCCGAACGAGTCAGGGAATTGATCGAATGGGGCGTTGAATTTACATATCGCCAGGATTCAAAAAAAAATGTGCTGGACCTGGGAAGAGAAGGTGGGCATAGTCATAACAGAATCGTCCATGCCCGAGATTTGACAGGAAGAATCGTTGAGCAATCGCTGCTGCAAGCCATCAAGCAGCAACGGAATATCCGGATTTTTGAGCAGCACGTTGCCATCGATCTGATTACGGAACATCACCTCGATCAAAAACCAGCAGATAATTATGTTCCGTTGCATTGCTGGGGAGCGTATGTTTTCGACGAGCCTCAGGGGATCATCGTTCAATTTTTAGCCCGCGCCACCGTATTGGCGACCGGAGGCTGCGGTCAAATTTATCTACACACCACCAATCCGCAAATCGCAACTGGAGATGGAATTGCAATGGCATATCGGGCAGGAGCGAAAATTGCAAACCTGGAATTTATGCAATTTCATCCCACGACACTTTATCATCCAAGAGCAAACTCGTTTTTAATTTCTGAAGCGGTACGAGGTTTTGGTGGAATTTTAAAAACGCAAGCCGGCATTCCATTTATGAAAAAATATCATCCCATGGGTGAATTAGCTCCCAGGGATATTGTCGCCCGAGCCATCGACGCCGAATTAAAAAAGAGTGGCAACGACTGCGTCTATCTCGATATCACCCATAAAAACAGCGAGGAGATCAAGACTCATTTCCCACACATTTATGAGAATTGTTTGAATTATAATATCGATATTACCTCCCAGCCGATTCCCGTCGTTCCGGCGGCGCATTACATGTGTGGCGGCGTGATCACAGATCTTCATGGCAAAACGACGATTCATAATCTTTATGCGTGCGGCGAAGTTTCCTGCACCGGAGTTCATGGAGCAAACCGATTGGCTTCGAACTCGTTGCTGGAAGCAGTTGTCTTTGCTTACCAGGTTTCTGATGAGATTGCTCGTCAGATCAACAAACCGATCGAACCGCTCATTCCATCGATTCCGCAATGGAATGATGAAGGGACGTTCAATCATGAGGAGTGGATTCTTCTTTCCCACGACAAGGAGGAAGTTCAGCGCTTGATGTGGGATTATGTTGGCATTGTTCGATCGAATCTTCGGCTGAAGCGAGCGCTGCGTCGCATCAATTTGATCTCTCGGGAAATTGAAAACTTTTATAAAAAGACTACCGTCACTTCTGCTATTATTGAGCTGCGCAATTTGGTTTTAGTGGCAAAATTGATTGTAAACTGCGCACTATATCGCAAAGAAAGCCGGGGACTTCATTTCACGACAGATTATCCAGAAGCGAATGATGCTCAATGGCGCAAGGATACAGTTATCTTTCAAAAAAAAGGAAAACTGATTTTTTTGAACGAGACGGCTATTGACGAAAAATGAGCAAAGCAAACAGAGAGGTCATTGTTGAAAATGAGCTATTTTTTTGCACTGGCAGGAAATATTGGTGTGGGAAAAACGACGTGGACGCGATTATTGAGTGATCGGTTCGATTGGCGTGCCTACTATGAAAAGGTCGTCGAAAATCCGTATTTAGCAGATTTTTACCAGGACATGAAGCGATGGAGCTTTCATTCGCAGATTTTCTTTCTGACCCAGCGCTTCAAAGCGCATCTGGAGATTCAACGAACGACATCCACCTGCATTCAGGACCGCACGATCTTTGAAGACGGCGATGTTTTTGCGAAAAATCTTTATGCAAATGAAACGATGTCTGAAAAGGATTACCAGAACTATAAAGATTTATATGAAACGATTATTGACTCGCTCCGATTCCCGGATCTAATTATTTATTTACGCGCCTCCACCTGGACTTTGATCAGCCGAATTCGCAAACGTGGGCGTGATTATGAACGGGCGATCAGCAAGGAATATTTAGCCCAGCTAAATTTAGCCTATGAAGACTGGATAAAAAGCTATGCCAGGAATAATCGGGTGCTGGTTATTGATACTGATGACCTCGATATCGAGAAAGATACAACTCGTCTCAATGAGATCATTAAAAAAATTGGCTCGTATGAAAATCAAATGGAACTGTTTCCTAAAATAAGTGTAATTTAATTGGTTAATAATCAGCTTCGTTATTAACCGCCGTGAACGCTGAGGCGCAGAGCACTCTTTTTTTTTCTTTTCCCTGAAAAGCTTCTCTCTGCTATCTTTGCGATCTCTGCGGTGAATAGTTTCTTTGATTGTATAAAAAAAAAGCAGGTATGGAAATTTTTGCTGTAGATTTCGTGGATCATGAAAATGTTTCAGCGCGTGGAATTGTTGGATTAAATTTTGTATCAACTTTTTTGGTTCTAAGGTAGTCTTATAATAATAGGCGCGGTTGCTGCATTCGGATGGAACCACATCACAGGGATTATACCCGCCAAATTCAATCGACAAAATACAGCACAAAATTGTAACACTGAATAAAAATTATTTGACAAATAACCCATTTGGGGGATGAAAATCTAAATTATAATCCTTATATTGTCATCGCCAGGATATTAATGATTTTTTTATAAGCCAATTTATAGCTTTAACGCCCAATTTTTAAAAGCAATAATTCAAGCGAGTGAATCGGCGTCACTCCAGCATTTTATTAATCAGAAGAAGCGACGTAACCCAAAGCGGGCATATTGGTTTGAGAAAATTATGGCAAAAGCTTTAGCAAAGGGCATGTTTATTGCACGGCATCACTTGATCGAATCACTTAATTTTAAATTTCATTCTATACTGCAAACGGTAATAAATTGAACATTTTTTTATTGTCATTGCGAGGCGTTTTTTGCCGAAGCTGAAAGTTTAATTTATGCCCGTACAAAGTATAACTCGTGAATGAAGCTTCAGGGCAATTTTATCGGGCAGGATAGGTCATCATTCAAACAATTCAAATAAATCATGGGTTTGAAAAATGAAGAAAATAAATTTTAATATTCAGCCAGAAGCTGATTTTAGCATGGAAGAAAAAATTCGCATAAGCTCATATCGTAATTCAGAGGCTCTAAAAGAACAGATTCGAAAAACAACAGAAAGTTACCTGAAAATGGGTTGGAGATTGATCAATATTTCGAGCGAAGGCGGATTTATTTTTCTGAAATTTAGAGGCACCAATTAATAGAAAATTGATCCTATCGCTGATATTTCCCCCGCATCTTGGTCCTGCAATAGTATAATCCCGGTTGAGAAAAGACTCTTCACAATTATTTTTTTTATCTGCAAAAATATTTTGAAACTTTTCAAAATTATTAGTGTACAATTAATAGAAATAAAAACGATATTCGTAAACATAGACTGCAATCGTTTTTCAATAGAGGCTTCGTCATGGAAATTGATAATCAAAAATTACAACAAATTTATTCAATAGCAAAAACAATGTTTATGCGTCATGGCTTTAAGCGGGTGTCGATCGAGGAAATCTGCCGGGAAGCCAGTGTCAGCAAAATGACCTTTTACAAATTTTTTGCCAATAAATTTGACCTGCTGAAATTCATTCTCGAAAAAATTACTTCCGAAACAATGGCAGAATATCGGGATATTTTGAAACAGAACATCCCTTATGCTGAAAAAGTAACGCAAATGATTCAAATGAAAATGAAATATGCAGATGAAATCAGTCAGGAATTTTTCAATGATCTTTATAAAAATGCCGAGCCTGAGCTGGTCGAATTCTGGCAACAAAAAACGCAGGAGATTATGCAACTGGTGCTGGAGGATTTGAAAGCAGCACAGGTGCAGGGCGATGTCCGAGCCGAGATAAAACCTGAGTTTATTCTCTATTTTTTGAATCATCTTTTTGAAATGGTCAAAGATGATCGTTTGCTACAGCTTTACGATTCGCCACAGGCGTTAATTAGTGAACTGACCAGGTTTTTCTTTTATGGGATTTTACCGAGATAACAATCCAGTCAATCCTTGCGAAGGTTCAGAACCTTTGCATGGATTAAAATACAAACTTCACCTATGAAAAATATAATCTTAATAAATTTGATCCTCCTCCTGGTAACTATACCTGGCTTTGCCCAATCGATTGATTTTCAGGGGCAAATTTCGAGCTGGGTGACTGTCAATGGCAAGCAGGTTGAAAAATCCCAACTGGGCGTCAGATATTTGCCCGAGCTTTTATTGGAGCAATCACTCACAAAAGCATTGACCATCAGCACCGATATTGCTCTGAATAGCTATGGTTCGGGGCAATTCAACGGTTGGGATAAAATAGCTACCGATGGCGGGATCAAACCGTATCGGCTCTGGTTGCGGCTGGCTTCTTCCCAATTTGAAATGCGGCTTGGTCTGCAAAAGATCAATTTCGGCTCGGCGGCGCTGTTGCGTCCATTGATGTGGTTTGATCGGATAGATCCTCGGGATCCGTTGCAGCTCACGGATGGAGTGTATGCCCTGTTGCTGCGCTATTATTTTTTGAACAACACCAACTTCTGGCTCTGGGGGCTTTATGGCAACGATGCGACCAAAGGTTGGGAGATTATTCCCTCGGATCAAAAGAAAATCGAGTTCGGAGGCCGCTGGCAAATTCCGATTTACAACGGCGAATTTGCCATTACCTATCATCATCGGCAGGCTGATTTGAGAAGAGGACTGT
>JALOPY010000550.1 GCA_025453735.1 bacterium
ATGCCAATTTTATTTTTTTCACCAGATGATCCATTAAAATCTTTTGCTATTTGATGTCAAAATTTCTAATAAGATTCAATTTAGCTGCTTGATCTTATACGGAAAATAAATTTCAAGTATAAAGAAAATAACTTGATTTTTGCAAAATTTAATTTTATTATTGCTCCATAACGCAGCAGAGCTGCAAATAAGTTGCTCAACACCAGGATCACCCGCCAGTTGGCAGGGATTCGCCTTTCGGCGAACACGAAGTAAACGCTAAGTTCACGATGAAAAAAAAATCTTTTTTTGCCTTTGGTTCTTTCTTAGTGATTTGGTGTTTGAAAGCCTTCTTGCAAAAAAATGCAAGATTAATTTGGTACCTGAAATTCTAAAATGAAAATTATGATCAAAAATTGCCCCACGAAACACACGAAAAAGCACGGAAAATGTTTTTTAGGTTTGGACTTTCGTTTCATTTCGCGTATTTCCGGAAAATGTTTTTTAGGTTTGGACTTTCGTTTCATTTCGCGTATTTCATGGGCAAAAGGCTTTTAAATTTTAGTGCATGGATGACCCTGTTGATTTAGTACCTTTTTCAAAGCTTGATGTCTATATATGGTATATAGTAACAGCTTTGCTAACTATATATTGGGGTTAAAATTTTAAAAATTGACTTTTTCAACAGGGTCATGGATTCCTTTTAGAAATTCAGGTGGTAATAGAATAAAAGCATCTTTCATTCTCATCATTCAAGGATCAAATGCATGGCTGAACTCCAATTAAAACAAAAGCTGACGTTATTCGACATGACCATGATTGCAACTGGATCAGTCATTGGATCCGGCATTTTTCTGACTCCCGCGATTATCGCCAAAGCATTGCCCTCCCCGATGTGGATTCTTTTTGTATGGATTGCAGGCGGGATCATGGCATTGACCGGTGCGCTCACGTTTGCTGAATTGGGATCGATGATGCCCAAAGCCGGTGGCGTGTACGTTTATATTTCAGAAACGTATGGCAAATTATTTGGTTTTCTTTACGGCTGGATTTATTTTCTCGTCGTGAATACCGGCGGAGTGGCGGCTCTCGCTATCGCGTTTGCGACCTATTTCGGATATTTTTTTCCACTTAATTCGCCTGGAATTAAGCTTGTCGCAATTATAGGAATTTCATTTCTCACGATTTTGAACGTTCGAGGAGTTAAAACCGGAGCAATCTTTTCCGATCTATTTACCGTGCTAAAGCTTTTTGGAATCATCGGTTTGATTATTATAGGACTGGGATTTGGCACCAGCCAGACGAGTGATTTTGCTGCACCATTAGGGGACTTGCCAAATGGAATCTGGAGCGCGCTCGCGTTGGCGATGGTCGGCGTGATTTGGTCATGCGGCGGTTGGCAGCACTCTACATTCACCGCGGGAGAAGCAAAAAATCCCCGGCGAACCGTACCGCTTGGAATGATCATTGGCGCAAGTATTGTTTTGGTGATTTATCTGCTGACCAATATCGCGTATCTATTTTTGCTTTCGCCAGGCGAGATGGCAGCGTCCCCACACGTTGCTGCGGATGCTATCGCAAAGGTTCTGGGATCAACTGGCGGGAGCTTGATCGCTCTGGCAATTTTTATCTCAACATTTGGCACGGCTGGCATTTACACATTGACCGCGCCCCGAATTTATTTTGCCATGGCAAAAGATAAAATATTCTTCAAGAAAATTTCCGAGGTGCATCCTCGCTATCATACGCCCGCGGTTTCGATTATTTTCCAGTCGCTGTGGGCAATTATTCTAATTTTGTTCTGGGGCTCATTTGAAAGCCTGATCTCCTATGTTGTATTTACTGATGGAATTTTCTTCGCCCTCACTGCGGTTGCTGTTATTATTCTCAGGAAACGTTCTCCGAATGCGCAGCGCCCGTATCGGACATTTGGCTATCCGATTACCCCAATCATTTTTATTGCAATCGAGGTCTGGTTTGTATTCAACACACTGTTCGAGAAACCTGCTGAGTCGTTAGCCGGAGTTGGATTTATAGTATTGGGGATTCCAGTGTATTACTTCTGGAAAAGAAAAATTTCAAATCGACCAGCTTAAGAACATAGCTAGCAAATTGATTAATGAAGTAATTCTCCTACAATGAGAAGCGAAGGAAGCGGAGCTTAAACAGAGCTTTATAACCGCCAGGTAATTTCTCCGTGAAACTCTGTTAACTCTGTTACTCCTTGTAAGGTTTTTTTTGTAGCATTTTTTACATAAACTTTGAAATTCCGATACAAGAACATAGCTTCGCAAATCGAAACGACGCCGTTTTGGGGGGGAGCACTGAATAATGAGGAGGGAAAAAATGGGAATAACGATTCACTATCGCGGCTCGATCAATGAGCTATCACTAATCGAAAAGTTGCAGGATGAATTGGTTGATATTTGTCAATCGATGAGCTGGGACTATCACGTATGGAATAAAGATTTGAACAAACCATTCGATGCGCAGCTCGTTCACTCTGAAAATGGAGTCGAAATCAAAGGACATATTCCATTGCGTGGGATCACGATACAAACCGATCCCCAGAACGAATCGCTGAAATTATTATTCAACCGTGACCGGGAAATGTCTGATTTTGTTACAGAAATTATGAAGCATGAAGGCAAGCTCGATAAAAAATTTAACTGGCTCTTTGTCAAAACCCAATTTGGCGCGGTCGATGCCCACATCGCCATCATAAAATTACTCAAATATTTAAAACAAAATTATATTTCCGATCTGGAAGTGACTGATGAAGGAGGGTATTGGGAAACCAGCGATAAAGAAGCTTTAATGGGCAAACGTGGTTTTCTTCTGGGCAAAATGTCGCAGGTTGAAAAAGCTTTATCAGAAATTAAGTTCGATCATGAACCCACCAGAGAAGAAATGCTTCAAAAGATCGATGAAGTGCTCAAAAATATGATGAAGAAAAAATGAAAACCATATTTACGGCGGGCAATAAAGATTGAACCATAACAAATCTTTGGAGTTTAAAATAAAAGATTTCGCAGCCCGGAGTGCATCGCCTTTATGCGATGCAATACGGTGCATAAAAGCACCTTACTCCTGTTGATTCAAAGTGCTTTGATTATCAGAACCACCAGTAAGTGAGGTTTTACACACGGCATAAAAAATAGCTTGCTTTTCAAGAAAAAACTCAATAGTTTGAAAATAAATCATTCGGATTTTTTTAGTTTAAATTTAAATTCGGCTTTGCAGCATAGAAGTATTCAGGAGTCTTTATGAAACGAACGTCGATCATTATTATCATATCATTTTTGATATTTGGAATGAATGCCGTCGTAACCGCCAGCTCGCCCGGCAAAGCGGGATACGATTTTTTGAGAACGCACGTCGGGGCGCGCCCGTCAGCTATGGCCGGCGCATTCATTTCCATGACTGGAGATATTCATTCCATCTATTTCAATCCAGCAGGACTGGCAACGATTCCCGGCCGATCAGCAACAGCGACGTATCTCAATCATGTGCTGGATTTTCAATCCGGATTTATCGCTTACACGCAATTGCGGAGACCGACGAAAACGGACGGGAGATCGGCAATTTTTCTGCAGGAAGTTTCGCATTGACATCTTCATTAGCACGATCGATCAACGAAAATTTACTGGCTGGCATATCGGCAAAATTTATCTATTCTGCAATCGATGATTATAATTCCACTGCCATCGCATTGGATCTGGGCATGATCTATACCGCTCCCTTTATGGATGACCTGCAAATTGGAATCGGAATCTTCAACCTGGGGACTGCGCTGACAGCATATATCGATTCCAAAGATCCGCTCCCGCTGAATTTCGTGGCTGGTGTCTCCAAGAAGCTGGCGCATTTGCCTCTGGAATATTGCGTTGCATTGAATAAATATATCGATGATGATTTTCAATTGAGCGCTGGCGGTGAATTTACAATCACTGAAGGAGTTCATCTCCGGATCGGGTATAATTCCCTGGGACGTGGATTAAAGATTGGCGCAGACGGCGATCAATATGCCGGCATTTCTCTTGGCCTGGGTATAAAATGGAACAACATTCAATTTGATTATGGCTTATCCTCATTTGGCGCGATTGGCTATTTAAATCGAGCCACATTTTCGTACGCGTTTTAATCCATTGCATTGCCCGGGATTTTGCGAGGAGGAATATTCCAGTAACTCAAGCTATCCATGACTGTCCTGGTCGCGGTTTCCTGCAAGTAATTGGCATGATCTTTATTGATGAGAACGCTGAATGGATTATCAACAACGCTCTCCTGAAAAATCATCACAAAATAGACGCAGGCTCCAAGATAAGACCCAACAAACGATGGGTGCGAGCCATCCATATCGTACAACTGAATTTCAGGACGTTCCTGAATGACCTGGAACCACGCCCAGCCAATCGGCGCAACCACGAAATCCATGTTTTTTGAAACCGCGACAGTTCCATCTCGCAGCATAGTTTGAAACGTCTCGAAGTCATAGGACTGAAAACCTCGTTGATACCCTTGTTTGAGCGACCACGGCAAAAAGTACGCAATTTTTGTCCCGGAATAATTTTCCAAAATCAACGTTTTCATCTGCTGTAAGCAGGCGATGACTTCCTCATGATTTTCAGAGAATGCAATGGCATCGATTGCCTCCTGCAAAATAACCAAATCCCACTTTTGCAATTCAATTTTTTTCTTTGTGAAATCACTTCCCAGGTGATCGAGCATCTGAGCGCCAGGGATCGTCGCTTGATCAACATACAGATTTTTCCCAACAGAATTTGCCATGTACCAGAATAAGTGCGGCTGATCGTTATAATAAGTCAGACTATTTCCAATAAATAATATTTTAAGCGAAAGGGAATCCAGCGTTCCGATTGCACCTGGATCGATTGGATCGGGAAGATCAGAGCCATCATTTACAGATTTATTTTTGAATAGATCGCACAAAGAAAAAATGAGTATCAGGATGACCAGTCCAGCAACTTTAATTACTTGCTTTGCTGTTCTCATGATATTTTCCTTCCATCTTTATATGCCAAAGCTCCGAATTTTTCAAAACAATTTCCGATGCCACCGATTGAAAATATTTCGCCTCATCTTCAGGCAAACTGGAATAATAAGCTAAATTCACAGCACTCTCCTGAAAAATAGTCGCATATAACACACAAGCCGTCAGGTAGGAGCCTCTTATGGATGGGTGATTATAATCAGAAAGATGCAGGTAATGTAATTCTTTGATTTTAGTTTTCAAAACTTCATTCCATGCCCAACCGACAGGAGCGATCACCAGGCCTATCTCATCCGCGTACTTGATGGCGTTGTCATAAATCTTTTTTTGCATGGTGAAATAGGTATCTGTTCCGCCTGGGAGCCACAAAGTGCCGTCCTCAAATGCCCAGGGCATGCAATAGACCACCTTTGTGCTTTCACAATTGGCTTTGATTTTTTGATACAACAATTCCAGCGCTGGTTTTAATGGATGTGCTTGATACGGCGGAAAAATGAGCTGATGCGTTTCGGGGTAACCGCAATTGGTGCACACGCCCTGGAGCAGAACATAATCCCACTTCGCCTGGTTAATTTTCTGTTCAGTTGCAGGATTGGTGCTGTGATAATCCAGGTAAGTGCCATTTTTAATTTGTGTATCAATAAAAACTTTTTTTCCTCCTGCTTCAGCCAAATTGTTGAACATCTCTGGTAGATTATTATAGCTGAAATAACTGCTGCCGATGAAAAGAATTTTAAAAACCTCAGCCTCAACAGGCTGTTGATCAGGCGGGGTACAGCTATTATGATGGCAATAGAAAATTAGATTGCTGAATAAAAAACAGGCAACAATTTTTATGAATCGTGAAATTGATTCAACCTTCATATTGCTCCTCTTCGATTTATTTTCCTCACTGATATTAAGTCAGATAATGCATTAAGCCGCAAAGAGACGCAGAGAATATTTTTGTGTTAAAGGATTTTATATTTTGACGACGAGCATCATAAACATTGAGCCTTGCCAGATTATTATCCGCCAGCCTGAATTCGATTTGCGTCGCTGAATTGAACGGATTGGGATAATTCTGATTCAGCTTTGCGGCTTGGCGTGAGAATATTATTTCAAATTCCCCAGCATAAAAACCATCGTCTCAAAACTTACCGTCTCAGAGATATCTTTGATGACTCGAGTATAATCAGAATTATGGCTCATGATGCCTTCCTTAACCATAAATACTTTATAGTCACGTTCCATCCCGCCAAAATATGTGGCTAGTACACAACCGACGGCGCTGAGCCCACAAAGATATAATGTATTGCAACCTTTTTCTTTGAGTATTTTATCAAGCTCGGTTTTCTGAAAAGCGCTGCCAAAATTCTTGATCACGGGATCAGTATGATAGACCCGAATAATGGGAAGGTTGTGCTGACGAAACATGTAGATCGCCCCATTGATGATCTCCATGCCCCATTTTTTATCGTATTCGGACATGTACTTCAAATATTCATTTTGAATATCGATCACCAGCAGGGCGGGTTTGACCTGGTT
>JALOPY010000551.1 GCA_025453735.1 bacterium
ATTTATCTCGGCATTGGCGCGGTGCTGTATGAGCTGGTCAGGGAACAATCCATTCGCCCACGGAAGGCGCGAAAGAACACGGAATAATGGAATGTTGGAATGTTGGATTGATGGAGTGTGGGAGTAGTGGAGTCTTGGAATGCTGACAGAGTAATTCTCATTATTCCAGTAATCAATCACTCCAGTGCTCCATTACTCCCCTACTCCATTGCTCCCAATTCATAAATTTATGGAGGAAAAAATGTATCGAAAAATAATTACCATTATGATCGTGGCGATGCTGATTCCCGCGCTCGCCTTTTCTCAAGGCAATCCCAATCTCAACGGCACCTGGGAGCTGTTGCCTGAAAAAAGCAGCGAGATCGGTCTTTATAGCGCACTTTCTCTTGACATCAAACAAGCGGGATCGGAGGTGACCATCATTCAGAAATGGGGCACCAGCCGGAGTTTTTCCGATACGCTGCGATTGAGAACCGATGGCAAAGTTACAGCCTTTCCAATTTCAAATCGTGTTTTTCCAACCAATGTTTTCATGGGACTTTCCATGAATGTCGGCGCTAACCGGGAAATAAAGGCGGGTTGGGAACCGGGAAATCAGAAATTAAAATTGGAATATAACTACAACATTCGCGGCTCGCAGGGGAATGCACCAATCAACAGCATCCACACGTATGAGCTCTCCCCCGATGGTGAAGTGCTGATCTATGAAATCAAACGATCCACCAGAACATCGGGGCCCGATGTGAAATATCTGTTCAAACGAGCAGGCACCAAATACGCTTATTTCATGCAAATTGAAGATGAATGGGAAGTCCTGGGCGGACTGGATAAGAACGCATTGCTCATCAGCTTGCAGGGCGTTGCCAACGTGCCCGGTCCGAATTTGTACTTCATCTATCCGAAAAACTGGCCCTTCACCTACACGGCTTCGGTGTTCGAGTACTATCAAAAAAATCGCAATTACACCTTTCAGGAGTTAAAAACGCTTGAGCAAGCTTTGGACGTTTTTAAAGATAAAATTAGCGGCTACGTGGTCTGGGATAAATCCGTGCGGACATCGCTGATCGTTGCCTTTACTGTCGCCGGTCTGGAGCGGGCCGTCGTCGTCAGCGAAGCGCTGATTCCGATGGTGGAAAAAATCGGACTCAAAAAGTTAGAGGATTTTCGCGGCAAATTTGCCGGGCAATCGGATGCGGAAATTTACACCTGGGCATACAATCAATATTGGCATCGCTGCAGCAAAGAATTCATCGTCTGGATGGGCGGCGATGCTGGCGCCGTGATGAAGCCGGGCGTGGCAGATTGGGGAATTTACAAGCAGGTTTTTTTTCAGGACCTTTCGACAAAGGAATCCGATACCCTCGAATATGCGCTTGCTGACAAAATTCTGGGAGAGATGAAACCCGGCTCGATCGTGATGGGCTGGCATTCCTACGCCAAAGATTTGGAGCGGGATCATGTGAAATTGACTTCAAAGCATGGGCATACCGTGGAGGGATTGCATACGCTGCCGAATTTCAGCTTCAATCATCAAATCCCATTTTCGTACGGATTCAAAATCAAAAATAATCACCATATCGAAATTGGAAAAACCTACATTCCAAAGCCGAAGGTCTATATCGCCTGTGTGCAAACCGATGGGCTGGGCATCGGCGCGTGGCTGCGACCAGGTCGGGGCGAGATTCCGTATGCCTGGGAATTGATCATGAACTACGTCTGGCTCGCGCCGGGATTGCTGGAATATTTCTACACGATGGCAACGCCCAATGACTATTTTATCGGCTGCCTGTCCGGACCCGGCTACATGTATCCCAAAGCCGTTCCGCCTAACCTGCTGCCAGGCCTGGTGGATCGAGCTTCTGATTTAATGAAACAACTCGATCTTCGGGTGTTCGAAATCATGGATTATTCCGAAGGCGCAACGGTCGAGGGCAACACCGAGCTGCCCAAAGAAGTCGTCGATGCCTATTACAACGGCATGCCCGATGCCATCGGATTTTTGAATGGCTACGCCCCGGCCTATACCTTCACCAGTCGGAATGGCGTGCCGCTCATCTCGTACGATTATTACCTCTCCCCCACTCGTCCCGAAGCTGATGCGGTCGCTGATCTCGAAGAGCTGGCAGCCATCAACAAACAAAGACCCTATTTTCTGTTGATCCACGTTCGGGAATCGAGTGATGTGAAGCGGGTGAAAGGCATTCTGGATAAACTGGGCAAAGAGTTCGAGATTGTGCCGCTGGATTTATTTTTAAAAATGGCGGGGCAGAAACCGACGTTTCAAGAGCGGTTTTTGTTGCGAGAACAAAAATAATTGGTATCTTGCACGGAACGATCCTTGCGAAGGTTTCGAACCTTCGCAAGGGTTAAAATCCTCAGATTTTGAGTTGATAATGATAAAACTTATAAAAAATTTGTCTTGACTTTTTGAGATGATTGTTGTATTTTTCTGATAGCTCAAAATCAAAAATCCAGGAGAATAAGGATGGCTGATCCTTCGAAGAATGATGTCGCTACGAAAAATGATCTGGACAATCTGAAAAAAGAATTGGTGGGGATTTTAGTCAGCAAAGAGGAGTTTAACGAACAATCAGACCGGCTCGTTACCAAAGAGGAATTTCGACAGGGATTTGCCAAGCTTGTCACCAAAGAGGAATTTCGACAAGAATTAGAAAAGCTTGTCACCAAAGAGGAATTTCGACGGGAGCTGGCAAAGCTCGTCACCAAAGAGGAATTTAGACAGGAATTAGCCAAGCTTGCAACCAGAAAAAGCGTCGAAGTTTTGGCAAATCAGGTTCTAAAAAATACCAACGACATTTCTGAAATAAAAGTGCGATTGAATGACATTGACTGGAAAATTGGTGATATCCGGGAAGAAATTAAAATGAAATTTGATGCCATCCTGAGTGCCGTGGACAATTTATCAAGAAAATTTGATGATGACCGAACTGAAAAAGCAGCAATCGATCACGCCCTCACTCGTCATGACGATCGACTGGATAGCCATGAGGTACGAATCGCTCATCTGGAACGACAAATCGCTTAAATCAATTCGCCCCTTTTCAAATCAATTATAGCAACTCTCGTTGTTCAAAAAAAT
>JALOPY010000552.1 GCA_025453735.1 bacterium
TTTTGAATTTGGGATCGAGACCAGCGCAAAGACACGAAGCTGTTTTGATGCAAACTCATCGCTCCAGAAATTATAGCGTCCTTCAAAAGATTGCTCACCGATTTCAATTGAAATTTTTGGCATGTCAGGAATGCCACGCCAGCCAAGCCAGGGACCGATTGTGACGCCAGGCGGCTCGCTATAAAATTTCATTTCGGAGAAGCGTAGCTCGGATAATTCATCGAGCGGAATGTCGTTTTGATGCCGCATGTAACAGAGATGCTGGGACAGTGGATATTTTTGAATATCAAATAAAAGATGAAAACCGTAGCGACCTGGTTCAAGGCTTGGCATAGAGATGAGCGCTGTGGTTCGACTTTGATCCACCTGCAACTTTAAAAGATCGATGCGATGGAGTGGCTGATCTCGATGTGTTGTCGTTGTGAATAATTTCATTCGGGTGCAAATCCGTTTAGCTGGGATTTTTATCTGTGAAATCGTACGATTGTAAACTGCTGAAGCAGTTACTTCCTTTATTACGATACAGTTAACACCACAATTAATTGTGGTGCTAACTCAAGTTCGTTTGAAGCAACACCATAATTTATTATGGTGTCGATCAGCGCAAAAGATGCCAATTACAACCGTTTCAACGGTTTTTAACAACTTTTAGGAATTGCTCCCTTTCATTCAGTGATTCGCTGGTGATCCTTCAATTCTGTTTCGATTTTTTCTTTGAAAATCGGCTTGATGTTTTCATTTTTGAGATAGGAATTCAATTCCTGCCTGACTCGATTATTAATTTCTTCAATTGCAGACGTCAAATAGCTGAGCGGCTGTTTGCCAGCATAGATCAAATCCAGCCTGGGATTGATCTGTTCCAAAATGGTGTTGCTGCTCCAGGATGAATAGCGAACGAAATCTCGCATGTCGCCACCATCGTATTGTTCGCTCAATTTCCAGATTTGACGAAAACTTTTTGCCTTCAATTCAGGATAGCGAGTTTCATAGCTCGTCACAAAATCAATGTTGTTCAAAATCGGATTGGGAGAATTGTATTCGGATTTGGTCACGAGCCATTTGATCACCTGCCAGGCCGCCTCGGGATTTTTGCAGGAGGCGCTGATGGATAATCCTCCCGAAGCAGATCGAAAGTAGGAAGGCGCTTGATCGCCCATGCGGGGAATCGGCGCCATATCCCATTCGACTGAAAGTGACTTGATTAAATCCAGATTGGGCACAGCTTCCACAATCATGGCAACCCGGCCGGCGTTCAACATTTGGGACGCCTGCATTCCCTGTGCCTGGGTGTAGCCCAGCTCAGGCATCACTCGCTCTTTGAACATCAAATCGAGATACGCCTGTTGGGCTTCGACGGCTGCTGGAGGAAAAGTGAAAAACAGCGCATTAGGCGGATAGTCGGCGCCATTCATCTGCTCGATGGCTGACACAAAATGTCGGGCGATAAAAATGCTGTATTGATCGATTTTTCCATCGGAATCAAAATCCTGGGTCAGTTTTTTTGCTCGATCCAGCATGGTCTGCCAGGTCCAGGCGGAATCGGGATAAGGGACATCATATTGATCAAATAACTGCTTATTAAAATAAACACCAAAGGTATAAGTCCAATCGCAGAACTGGTACCAGCCGCCATCGATGGAAGTGCCACGCTCGATGAAGATGGGACGAATTTGGGAGACAAAGGTATCAGCACGAGCAATTTGCCAGAGATCGATCAATCTTCCTTCGGCCGCCAATCGATCACGGACAACTGAATTGGTATAAAAAATATCTGGCGGACTGCCCGCTGCCATCATGGCATACAATTTCTCCTGACCTGAAAACGGAATCAGTTTGATTTTGATTCCCTGCCGCTGTGAGAATTGCGGAATTTTCTCTCGCAAAGATTGCAGCAAGGTGGCGTTGGCTGGAACATTCAGGGTGATTTCTGCTGTGTTTTCGTTTTGTGAAGATGAACAGCTCATCAATATCAAAAGTCCAGTGATGAGCACGAAAATAATATAATTTTTTATTAAGTTCATGACTACTCCGATTAATTTTTATTGATAAACCGCTGAAGCGGTTTAAAAATTATGGACATTTGTCATAAACACCCGAATTAATTCGGGTGTTTATGACAATCGAGAATTTGTATCGCCTGCCTTTCTTTTGAAGATCGAATCGCCTTCTCGATCATCGCCTGCGCCACATAGCCATCCCAAATTTTCGGATAATGACTTTCGTTTCCCGAAATTGCATCGATGAAGATTTTATTCTCCTGAAAAATCCCATCTTCTTCGCCACGAAATCGAATAATCTCTTTTTCAAACATCGGCTTAAAATAAAGATCGGTCAAACGATCCACCAACGTAATCGTTCCCTGTTTACCAGTAAGCTGCACCATAAATTTGCTGACCAGTGGAGCAGTGCCGCAATCGCCAACCATCAAATTTCCCGCCGAGCCATTTTTGAATCGGAAGGTTGCTGCTAAATTATCAATGACGCCAGTCGGCTGATGATAGTTATTGGCGACGCCATAAACCAATTCTGGTTCAGAACCAATCAAATATCGCAACAAATCTGTGCCATGCACGCCCTGGGAAATGACATTGCCCCCGCCTTTATTGGGCTGGTTTGCCCAGAAATCAGGAGGCCAGGGATCATCGATGATGTGAACGCTTGCCATGAAGGGATCGGGGATCAATCGATGGGCTTGTTGAATCATGGAATAAAATCGGAATTTGAAAGCCGTCATCATGATCGACTGAGACTGCTGAGATAATTGATAAATTTCATCAGCATCTTCAGCAGACAGCGCCAATGGTTTTTCGATCAAAATATGTTTGCCCGATTTCACAGCCTGGCGAAACAGAGCAAGATGGCTATCTGTCGTGGAGGCGATATAAACCGCATCGATTTTGGGATCATTGAAAATTTCTGCTGGGTTTGATGTGACCGTTCGGAAATGAAATCGCTCGCCAAAAGACAGAGCTTTGTTTTCATTCAGATCACAGCAGACAGAGAGCTTTGCAGCAGGAATTTTTTGCAGCGCTTCAGCATGAAGAACTCCCATATCTCCGCATCCAATTATAGCAGTATTAATTATCGACATAAAAT
>JALOPY010000553.1 GCA_025453735.1 bacterium
GCCGGGGATGAAACCATTCGGGCGGAAAGGATAGATAGCTGGAGTCATCCCACTATCATTGATGGCGAAAAGCGAGGACGATGTTTTGCGTGCGAACATCGCACGGTCATCGATGGCTTTGTGATTCAAAATGGCAGGGACTGGTCGGCTGGCGAAGGAAAGGGCGCTGCGATTCTCGCGTATAATAATGATGTTCAAATCCGCAATAATCTTATCCAGAATAATGTGGATTCCTGGGCCGGCGCGGTTTTCATCGATGGCTTCGAAACCAGGAAAAATGTTGCCGGCGCCGCTCCGCTGATCGAAAATAATGTGTTCATCAACAACTTTTCAATTTATTGCGCCGCGGCAATCGAAATGCGAGGCTCGACTGCCACGGTTCGCCATAATACCATCGTGAAAAACCAGGGCTTCGGACTGGAAATTCAGCCGCTGCTGGGACAGCTTCCCCAAATTATTTATGGCGATTTTTATAATAACATCATCACCAACAACGTCCGCCTGGAACCAAACGACGTCTGGGGCGAGGCGAGAAAAGTATCCAATTATAGTTATGTCGGATGCCGCTGGTCTTTGAATGGCGAATTTGGGACGTATAATTATGGCAAGGAAAATATTTTCGGCGATGCAACTGGCCAAAAACCCGGCTTCATTGATGAAAAAAATCGCGATTTCCGATTGCGAGCCGATTCGCCCTGCATCGATGCGGGCAATCCCACCAGCAGCGCTGATCCAGATGGCACTCGTCCGGACCTGGGCGCATTCCCATTTCATCACCACCAGCCTGAATTAAAAATTGCACAGAGTGGGATATTTTTTGATTCAAATATTAGTGAACAAAAATTAACGCTTTCAGCTTATGGCGGAAAGCCAACGCCCTGGCGAATTGCTGCCTACTCTCCGGCTGGGGAAATTATCTCAGCAAAGCCGCAATCCGGCGTGCTTCGCAATGGAGAAAGAATAAAAATAACCATCAACGTCGATCCAAGTCGTCTTGCCAATGGAATATATGATGGCCATCTCGCGGTGATGACGCCCTGGCAAAGCGTCGAAACAAAGCTATCCATTGTGGTGAATCGCTCGATGCCTGAAATTATGCTGAGCCGAACTCCCCTTGAAATCGAAGCAATCATGGAAGGCCCCAAGCCAGCGCCGCGCCAGATTGCCATTCGGAATGCGGGTTCTGGCGGCTTCACCTGGACCGCACAAAAAAAGCTCAACAGTGATTGGCTGCTACTGAGAACTGCTGCTGGCAAAGCTGGTGATGATTTGACCATCGAATTCAATACGACCGGACTGCGATTTGGGGAATATCATGAGATTATTCGCATCGATGCGCCTGCCGCGATCAATAAAACGGTTGATTTTCCTGTGATGTTGAAAATGAACCCGAGGAAATTTGTTTATGAAATTGAAGCGGAAAAAAGCCCATCGCTTCCGAATATCGGCTGGAGCGTTGCAGAAAATAATGGAACCCCGTGCCTTCAGTCGCTCAAAAACAATATCGAGATGCCTGATGAAAATACCCGGATCGATTATGAATTCGATGTCCCCGACGGCGTGGAATATGTCTATGTTTTTGCCGAAATCAACATGATTCCGGAACGAAACAAAATATCTTATTGGGCAATGGTGAATGGCTACGACCTCTGTCCCTGGGATTACATCATTCCACCGAATAAAGGCTGGTTCCGAAGCTGGATTTACCACAAAATGCGGGATGAGCAACATACGTTTGTCGTGATGCCAGGAAAAAATAAATTGAATTTATCCAGTCGGGAGCGAGGTGGATTTATCAACTGGGTGGTGATCACCAATGATCCGGAAATCAATATTGAGACCTATCGATTTGGAACGCAGCAAAAAAAATGAAAAAAACACACTGATTTTAAGCCTTCACTTATCGGTGGCAAGAAATCCTTCGGAAGTTCCAAAACCTTCGGAAAGAAATATCCAGACAGCCTGTGATCGAGGCTTCACAATTTCTTGTAAAAGCTCACTTGCAGATGGAAAATAAACCTGGTTTCTGCCAGAAACCAGGTTTATACACCCGAGACTGAGGTTTTACAATTTCTTTAAATTTTATCTTGACATTATAGAAGTAATCGCTTATATTAAATCTGTTATCTAATTTGCTTGATAGAAATTGGTTCACTAAGGGAGCAATTTTTGTACATAAAACAAATTATTATTCCAGCTTCTGTCTTAAGCAAATTGCAATGGAAGCATCACGTTACAGAAGATGAAATCAAGGAAGTATTTAAGGGCCGTCACAAAATATTTTTTGCAGAACGAGGAGATGTTGAAGGAGAAAATCTCTATTTGACCTTAGGACCAACCCAATCTGGAAGATATTTGAGTATTTTCTTTATTTACAAGAGAAACAAAAAGGCGCTAATCATCAGCGCAAGAGATATGACTCTAAAGGAACGACGACGCTATGAACGAAAATAAAAAAATAGATCCTATTCCCGAACATTTCAATAGCATCGAAGCAGCCTCGGACTTCTGGGATACCCATGATGCAGGGGATTATGAGGAGTACCTTCGTCCATTAGATGAAAAAATAGCGATGTCTGAAAATTTACCTTATTCCGTCCTGTTAGATAATTTAATTGCTCAACGCCTAAAACAAATTGCTCAAAATCGAGGAATCTCATTAGAGACGCTAGTCAATCTTTGGTTGGAAGAGAAGCTTTTAGCGGGGAGCTAACAAATTGGCGCATCTCTGATAATTTTCAAAGCAACAAATTTAGCTATTTTTCATCAATCAAAGCCACAGCGGTTATTTGTCCTGACTTTTCTATGCGAAGGGTTTTTATTTCCAATGGCTGAAACAAAATTCTGCAGTCAATTGCAGGAAACGAAAATTTAACCAGTGATTCCGTTTTCATTCCACTCCCTTCCTGAAGCCGAACAATCAGCGCTTCGCCATCCCACGATCGCTTGCACGCCAGCATGCTGATGTTTTCAGGCTGAATTGAAATGAGATCGTCGAGTTCCTCACCCAATTGGAATTTTGTCCTATTACTTTTTCCACTTTGAAGTGAACCAATCGGCAGGTGGGCATAAGCAATGGGCGGCGCATTCAGCCA
>JALOPY010000041.1 GCA_025453735.1 bacterium
GAGGGACCGATTTATGATGAAGAATGTGTCGAAGTCTTTCTCAATCCCGCGGATACCAAACATCAGTATTACGAAATTAATTTAAGTCCAAAAAATGTAATCTATGATGCGAATGTTTTGAACAGCCGCACGCCCGAAAATGCGTTTGGCAAATTCGTGGCGCAATCCCAGTGGAATCTTGAAAATTTACAAACCGCAGTCTGGATTGATGGGAAGATTAATGAGCCAGGAAAAGGAAAAAGCTGGACCGCGGAATACGCTATCCCCCTGGATGAATTATTTGGTGCGCCGAATACGCCGCCCCAACCCGGCGATTCCTGGCGGGTCAATTTCTATCGCATCGATTCGCCAGAAAAAGGCAAGCCAGAGCATTATGCCTGGAGTCCCACGGGACGGACCGCGTTTCATCTGCCGTGGAAGTTTGGGTATTTGAGGTTTGGGAAGTAGGAAAAAAAACCTGCGGGAGGTTCTGAACCTCCCGCAGGTTTCAATCAAGCTGAAGCTTGAGCTCCAAGCTGAGCGACTTTCGGACGTGCTTTTGGTTTTTCAAATGCCAGATCCAGCACATCGCTCATGTTTTCAAGAAAATGAAACTTCATCTCCCGCCGAATCTGCTCAGGGATTTCGACCAGATCTTTTTCATTCTTTTTCGGCATCAACACCTTCCGGATGCCGGCTCGATGCGCCGCCAACACTTTCTCTTTAATTCCGCCCACTGGCAAGACGAGCCCACGAAGCGTGATTTCTCCGGTCATCGCGATATCGCTCTTCACTTTTCTACCGCTCAACAGCGAAAACAATGCCGAAAACAAAGTGATCCCAGCCGAAGGTCCATCCTTTGGAATAGCGCCTGCCGGAATGTGGATATGAATATCATTCTTCTCGTGAAAATCTTTTTCAACATCCAGATCGTCACACTTGGCCCTGATGTAGGATAACGCCGCTTGTGCCGATTCCTTCATCACATCGCCCAATTGCCCGGTCAGGCTCAGACTGCCTTTCCCTTTCATCTTGGAGGCTTCGATAAATAAAATATCGCCGCCGACCGGAGTCCACGCCAGACCGATCGCAATGCCGGTTTCATTGATGCGTTCCGCGGTTTCAGGGAAGAATTTCTTGGGTCCGAGATATTCATTGACCTGATCGATGTTGATCATTTTCTTCTCCACTGCTTTGATATCTTTCGCCATTGCCACATCCTTTGCGACGCCCCGGCAGATGGCAGCAATTTCCCGTTCCAAATTTCGTACTCCTGCTTCACGAGTGTAAGAATTGATGATAATCTTCACCGCGTCTTCGGAAAATTCGATCAGCTTTTCAGTCAGCCCGTGTTCTTTCACCTGTTTGGGAATGAGAAAATCAAACGCAATGCGAACCTTGTCCTCTTCTACATAACTGGGAATTTCAATGATCTCCATCCGATCTTTCAACGCTGGCGGAATTGGCTCGGACATATTGGCAGTTGCAATAAACATGACTTTAGACAGGTCAAACGCAACTTCGAGATAATGATCGCTGAAGGAAAAATTTTGCTCCGGATCCAGCACTTCAAGCAACGCCGACGATGGATCGCCTCGAAAATCATATCCCAATTTATCGATCTCATCCAACATAAAAACAGGATTATTGGAGCCAACTTTTTTTATCCCCTGGATGATCCTTCCTGGCAGCGCGCCGATGTAGGTTCTGCGATGCCCGCGAATTTCCGCTTCATCCCGAATGCCGCCGAGCGACATGCGCATGAATTTTCGTCCCATGGCTTCAGCAATCGACCGACCCAATGAGGTTTTTCCCACTCCTGGCGGGCCAACGAAACAGAGGATCGGGCCTTTCATATCGGCTTTCAATTTGCGGACCGCAAGATATTCCAAAATTCTCTTCTTCACCTTTGTCAAATTATAATGATCCGCGTCCAACCTGTTATGGACATCTTCGATTTCCAGGTTGTCGGTCGTTGATTTGCTCCAGGGCAGGTCGATCAACCAATCGAGATAGGTTCGAGAGACCGTGTATTCAGCCGATGATGGGTGCATTTGCGACAGACGCTCCAGTTCTTTTTCAGCCACCTTCTTCGCTTCATCAGGCATTTTCGCTTTTTTGATCTTTTGTTTCAAGTCTTTTGTCTCAGAAGTCTCGGCATCTTCACCCAATTCCTTCTGGATCGCTTTCATTTGTTCCCTGAGATACATCTCTTTCTGACTCTTGCCGATTTTGCTTTGAATATCGGACTGAATTTTCTCGCCCAATTCCAATGTTTGAAGTCGTTTGTTGATCATTACATTGGCTTTATTCAATCGCTCGGCCACGTCGATCGTAGTTAGCGTATCCTGTTTTTCCTCAATAGAAATATTCGAGAAAGCAACTGTCAAATCAGCCAGCATGCCCGGATCTTTGATATTTGAAAGCATGACCAATTGCTCATAAGTCACTTCGCTTGATATGTCCGCGACTCGCTTGAATACGTTCCGTAGGTTCGAAGTTAAGGCTTCGATTTCGGAATGGTTTTCATCTTTGATCTTATCTTTCAATGGTTCAAAAATCGCTTTATAATATGGTTCTTTCTGGGTGAAGGTGATTAGCTTGATTCGGAATGAGCCTTGAATCAGGATGGTTTTGCTCCCATCTGGCATATCAATGATCCGCAGCACTTTTGCCGCCGTGCCAACGTCGTAAAGCTCATCAGAAGTCGGGTCCTCAATGGTGGATTCTTTTTGTGTCAAAATTGCTATCATCGCATCGCTTTTTTCAAGATCAGCGATCAGCTTTAACGACTTTTCCCTCGCAACTGTGATGGGAAGAAGTTGCTGGGGAAAAAGAACTTCATTTCGGAGTGGAACGATCGGGAGGATGCTGGGAATTCGTGATGAAAACTCTTTTTTATATTCACTCATGATTATTTTCCTTTATTTTAAATTTGCATTATCAGAATCTTAACGTTTGCGTCAACAATGCTTTAAAAAAAACATTACAAGGAGCAACTAACTTAGGAAAGGATCATTTTGCGCTTACAAAACTCTGTTCAAACTCCGCTGACTTCGTTTCTCATTGTAAGGGAGTTGCTCCGTTCATCAATGCGCCAAAAAAAATGTTTCATTTTCGATTTGCGAAGCTATATTTTAAATTCAACTCATTGGCAAAAAAATTTCAATAAACTGTCTCTTGAAAAATTGCTATCAATTTTACCTTATTTATAAAATTCGTACTACTCGATTTGGCAAATTATATGCCACTATTTTTCAAGAAAGATAACTCCGATGAATTAAAACAATTAAGCCAATATTTATCAAATATGGTATTTCGATAATAAAAAACATGCTTGCCAGAATGAAATATTTTGCCAGAATGGCAGTGAATTAATGTCAGATTGCTCAGTGCATTGCTGGCTAATTTTATGATTATTTTCATTTTTTAGCTTGATCTAAATTATTTTTTTTTGTACATTGAGTTGTCTAAAAAAACCTACCTCATGCTTCCAATCAAGAATTAGATGAGATCCCATTACTATTAGGAGGTCAAATGGATAAAGCAAATTTTAAAACAAGCATTCTTGAGCTGATTCGCCGTACCTCAGCTTTTTTGCCTCGTGATGTTGAGAATGTTCTCGCATTGAAAAAGAAATTGGAAAAAACAGGTTCCAAAGCTGATTTTGCGTTGGACCTGGTGATGCAAAACATTGGCATGGCAAAAAATCGTTCGTTGCCAATATGCCAGGATACTGGATTATTGAATTTTTATGTGAAATGTCCGGTCGGATTCGATCAAATTACTTTGCAAGAAGCGATAGAAGAATCCGTTGCTGAAGCGACCAAAAAAGGTTATCTTCGTCAGAACTCCGTGGATAGCTTAACAGGCAAAAACTCTGGCACCAACCTGGGACCTGGGAGTCCGGTTATAAAATTTGTCCAAACCAGGGATAACAACCTGGATATTCGTCTGATTCAAAAAGGCGGCGGTTGTGAAAACATGAGCGCCCAATACAAGCTGCCCGGAGAATTCAATGGCAAAAAATTTGGACGTGATCTCGAAGGCGTTCGCGCGTGCATTTTGGATGCGGTTTACCAGGCGCAGGGCAAAGGATGCAGTCCTGGTTTTCTGGGAGTCAGTATTGGCGGCGATCGCGCCAGCGGCTATGACTGGGCAAAGCACCAGCTTTTGCGCGACATTGATGATGCTAATCCCAATCAGGAGTTAGCGCAGCTTGAAGCAAAAATTATGCAACAAGGCAATGAACTGCAAATCGGACCAATGGGATTCGGCGGCAAGCTGACGATTGGCTGCTGCAAAATCGGCTTACGAAATCGCCTGCCAGCCTGTTTTTTTGTTTCAATCGCTTACATGTGCTGGGCGTATCGCCGTCGCGGTTTTGTGCTCGATCAGAAAGGCGACGTTGTAGAATGGCTCTATCAAGCTCCGGATGAGTTCACCAAACCGATGGATTTTCCTGATACTTTTGAAGTTCCAGCCGGTGAGATGAAAATGCTAAATACGCCTATCAGTGAAAAAGAAATCCGATCACTCAAAGTCGGCGACATCGTCCTCATCAATGGGACGATGTTTACAGGTCGGGATGCTGTTCATAAATACCTATTTGATGGAGGCGAGCTCGATCAGATAAAAAATGGAGTCATCTATCACTGCGGACCTGTCATTCTCAAAGAAAATGGCGTTTATAAAACAATGGCAGCCGGTCCCACGACATCCATTCGGGAAGAACCCTACCAGGGGGATGTCATTAAGAAATTTGGAATCAAAGCCGTCATCGGAAAAGGCGGGATGGGCGCCAAAACGCTGGACGCCTGTGCAAAATATGGCTCAGTTTATCTCCATGCCATTGGCGGGGCTGCGCAGATTTATGCCCAATGCGTGAAAAAAATTCCCAATGTGTACCTGGAACAATTTGGTAGCCCGGAAGCTGTTTGGGAAATGCAGGTCGAGGGATTTCCTGCCGTGGTGACAATGGATTCCCATGGAAATTCACTGCACAAAGAAATTCAAGATTTATCTCACGATAAATTGAAGCAGATGCTTTAATCAAGAACCTGGCTTGGCAAATTGAAAATACGCCATTTTTTAGGGAGCATCGATTAATGAGTAATTCCCTTACAATGAGCAACGGAGCAAACGGAGTTGAAACCGAGTTTTGTAGCGGACTGATAATCTCTCCAAAAAAATCTTTGTGATGCTCTGTTTCCTCCGTTGCTCCTTGTAAGTTTTTGCCATTGTAATAGTAATACAAACTTTGAAATTCCGATACAAGAAATTAGTTTTGCAAAAGAAATTGGAAACAGTCAAAGCATGGATGCTTCGGTATTCGCAACTGCCGAAGCGTCTTTGCTTCATATTTTGAACCGTAAAATAACTGAGATTGAAGAATAGAGCGCCTGACCGGAGGGATCGCATGTTACAAATAGGGGACATAGCTCCGAATTTCTCTCTGCCCAATCAGGGTGAGCAAATTGTCCACTTGTCGGATTTCCGCGGAAAAAAGTTAATCATCTATTTTTATTTAAAAGATGACACGCCAGCCTGTACCAAAGAAGCCTGTTCATTTCGAGATCGATATAAAGATTTTCAAAAACAGAATGCTGAAATACTCGGAATAAGCTGTGACTCGCCAAAATCGCATCGTGAATTTATTGATAAATTCAACCTGCCGTTTCAACTGCTGAGCGATTGTAATACCAAAATCGCCAACCAGTGGGGGGCGTATGGCGAAAAAAACGTTTATGGCAGAAATTATATGGGCATTCATCGCATGACTTATCTGATCGATGAATGCAGAAAAATCAAATATATTTTCTTAAAAGTCTCACCAGCCGGTCATGCCAGCGAAGTCCTGAGCAAATTAAATTGCCTTTGTTAGCATGGTTGCGATGGATTCAAGCTGATTATTTTAATTTAAAAAATTTGATTGGCTCCCGGATCGACATCCATTTTTGCTGTTTTTCCTCCCGAATAGAATATTTTAAATTTTATCCTTGCTTTTATTCATCAATTATTTTATCTTTATATCCAATTTTTAAAAAGAATGTTAATCACTTATTATTGAAATATTCAACTGTGATCTGCGCATGAATGAAATTGAATCCCTGAAAAAGCGGATTGTCGATTTGACCAGTCTGATTGAGGTCAGCTCCATTATCAGCTCGACCCTCGACCTGGAAGAGCTGATGAACCTTGTTATGGAAAAAGCCCAAACGGTAATGAATGCTGAAGCAAGCTCAGTCATGCTGATAAACGAAGAAACTGGCATGCTCGAATGTCAGATCGCCCTGGGAAGTGTCCAGGAAAAAGTCAAGGATACCATCCAGCTTGAGTTGGGACAGGGAATTGCGGGTTGGGTGGCGCAGCAAGGTAAAGCTGTTATTGTTCCCGATGTGGACAATGACACTCGCTTTTATTCAAACATCGATCATTCGACCGGATTCAAAACCCGCTCGATTCTGGCTGCCCCTCTGAAAGTGAAAGACCGGGTGATCGGGGTTGCAGAAGTGATAAACCGCCGGGATTCACAGCCATTCAGCGAAGACGACCTAGCGATCTTCATCACGTTTTGCCGCCAGGTTGCGCTGGCAATCGAAAATGCCAGGATGCACCGCTTTATGCTGGATCAGCAAAGGATTCAGCAGCAACTGGAATCGGCTCATACGATTCAACAGAGTTTTATGCCACAAAGCTTTCCCCAGGCGAAAGATGATAATTTTTTATTGCACGCCAGGAATATTCCGGCTACCGCCGTTGGCGGAGATTTGTTCGATTTCATCGAGATCGATTCTAATCGGTTGGGAATGGTTATCGGCGATGTTTCCGGAAAGGGGATTCCAGCCGCGCTTTACATGGCGCGATTGATCAGCGATCTACGTTATTACAGCCATATTCACGAGCGCCCCATGGATTTGATTCGAATGATGAATTCGGTTTTATTCGAGCGTGGTCGCCAGGGGATGTTTGTCACCTTGATTTACTTTCTGCTGGACAGGCAATCAGGAGAGCTAAAAATCACAAATGGCGGACACCTGCCACCATTATGGTTTCAACATGCGACCAAAACGTGTCATGTGGTCAATAGCTCTTCGGGAATTCCCCTGGGAATTTTGCCGCAAATCGAGCTATCAGAACAGGTCATTCAACTTCGTTCTGGCGATCAGTTATTGCTCTATACTGACGGCATTATTGAAGCGAAAAATGTGCGAGGAAAAATGTTTTCCCTGGAGCGTCTGGAAGATATTTTTAACCAGGACTGGGATCATCCCCAGCACCTTATTGAAGGGATTGTCAAACAAATTAAAAAATTCAGCCGCAATGTATCGCAGCATGACGATATTACGTTGATGGCGATAAAGTGGCAGTAAAAATGCGAAAGGGCATTACTAAAAATATAGCTTCGCAAATAGGAAAATTATTTAATTCACGTCCCGAATCGAGTTATTCTTTTACAATGAGAAGCAGAGGCAACAGAGTCTAAATGGAGCTTTGTAACTGTTATATAATTTTTTGAAACATTCTACGCGAATCTCTTTAACTCCGTTGTTCATTGTAAGTTTTTTCCAATTATTTTAAAAAGAGGCATTGACATAAGGGATGATCACAAAGGAATTATCCGTTTAAAATAAGGTTAATGTCATGCTATATGAAGAACTGACAGAAAAAATAATAGGAGCTGCTATTGAAGTTCATCGAATATTAGGACCTGGCTTGCTTGAATCAACATATAAAGCCGCATTAGCACATGAGTTATATTTAAGAAAAATTCCGTTTCAGCGAGAAGTTGAAATAGCAGTCGATTATAAAGGTGTTAAGCTAGGGGATGAGAAATATCGAATTGACTTTCTGATTGACAAAAGAGTGATTGTTGAGGTGAAATCTGTGCTCGAAATGCATCCCGTTTTCACTGCGCAAACGTTAACTCAAATGAAACATGCAAAAATTCAAGTTGGTCTTTTAATAAATTTCAATGTTGAAAGATTAATTGATGGACTTAGCCGTTTGATTAACACAAAGTATTAAAGATGCCGTTCCTCTACAAAGAGAAGCAGAAGAAACAGAATTTAAACGGAGTTTTATAACCGAAAAATCATATTTCTAAAAATTTTTCTGTGAGACTCTGTTCACTCTGTTGCTCCTTGTAAGGCTTTTTTTTCAGTACTTTTTGCATTAACTTTGAAATTCCGATTCAGTTAATTGCTGGCAATTGATCAAATCAGGGCAGCTTGTTTGGTATCAACATTTTTGAAATCGAGGATTCAGCAATGCCACAGGCAATCGAGATTAAAATCCCATCAGAACCAAAATTCTTAAAAATAGTCCGCGCAACAATCAGTCATGTTTGCGAAACCATGGGCTTTTCCCAGGAAGATGCAAATAATATTACGCTGGCAGTTGATGAAGCGTGTAGTAACATAATTAAACATTCTTATTGTGGCGCATCAGATCAGCTAATCGAGGTACTGATTTCTATCCATCACGATCGGATCGAGGTACTGTTGAAAGATTTTGGCAAAAAGGTCAATGTGAAGCAAATTAAATCACGGGAATTGGATGACGTCCGTCCTGGAGGATTAGGGGTGCACTTGATTAAAAGTGTCATGGATATCGTGAACTATGAAAATCATTCTGAAGCTGGCAATGAGCTCCAGTTAGTGAAATATATACGAAAGAAGGGCTAGTAAAATTGGAAATCGCTGTAGATAAAAGACAAAATTGCGCTATTCTTAAAATAAAGGGTGATGTTGATCTGTATTCTTCCCCGCAGGCAAGAAGTCAAATCATTGCACTAGTGAATAACAAACAATTCAATCTTCTGGTTGATTTCACTGACGTCACCTACATGGACAGCTCTGGTGTCGCCACCCTGGTAGAAGCCCTGCAGCTTACAAATAAGAATAAAGGCAAATTGCGATTGTATAAACTGAGGCAGGCAATTCGAGATGTTTTTGAGCTAAGCCGATTGGATAAAGTATTTGATATTTATGAAGACGAACAATCAGCGCTTCATGGAATTTAATCGTATCGGAATTTCAAAGTTTGTGTCACAAATGCTATGAAAAAAAGCTTTCAAGGAGCAACTACCATTCGGGCACAGGCGAGTAAACAGATACTCGTCGAGCACAGGGACTCACGGAGATTTTTTGGGATGAATTATCTGGAAGTGACAAAACTCCGTTTCAACTCCGGCGGGTCTGTTTCTCATTGTAAAGGAATCTCTTCATTAATTAATGCTCCACAAAAACGGCGCATCTTCGATTTGCGACGCGATGTTCTTGAACTGGATGGATGGCTGTAATGAAACTCGTAAATAATATTCTTGGATCAACCGGTCGACTTTTTTTTTCTTACATGACGCACATTTCCCGAATGATCTACCTGACAAAGGATGCGCTTTATTGGACGCTCATCGCGCCGTTGAAAGGTAAGGGAAGTGTTCGCTGGAAAAGCACCATCCATCAAATGGTTCTCATGGGGTTTAATTCGATTCCCATCGTTGCGACAATCTGTTTCTTCGTTGGCTTGATCATGGCGATGCAGGCAGCTTATCAGTTAGAACGATTCGGCGCTTCAATTTACGTGGCGGATCTGGTAGGAGTTTCCATGACGCGTGAATTGGGCCCACTTTTGACAGCAATCATCGTTGCGGGCAGAAGCGGCTCTGCAATCGCCGCAGAGATTGGGACGATGAAAGTGAATGAAGAGATCGATGCACTGAAAACCATGGGATTGAATCCGACTCGTTTTTTGGTGGTGCCGCGATTCTTGGCATTGTTGATCGTATTGCCCTGTTTATCAGTGATCGCTGATTTGGTTGGGATTCTGGGTGGTTTTTTTCTGGCAATTTTCAATCTGGATATTTCGTTTATTCGATACTTGAACCAGACTGCTGACGCATTGGTGATGAAAGACCTGGTCACAGGACTCATCAAAACATTCTTTTTCGCGACGATTATTGCCCAGGTTGGTTCATACCAGGGCTTCATTGTGGAAGGCGGAGCAGAAGGCGTCGGGAAATCGACAACTGCGTCGGTCGTTACTTCGATCTTTTTGATTATTATTGCTGATCTGATTTGCACCATAGTTTTTTATTCGACCCTGGGATGAAAAATTAAGAGAATTATATTAATTCATGGACCAGCGAAGCGACAAAAAAAAACTCAACACAGACGCAAAGGGGGCACAATGTCCACAAAGATAAAAAATAATATGTATTTTAATCTTATTTTGTGTTCTTTATGATTTCTTGGTGTCTTCCTGTTTGAAGTTTTTTTTTGCAAATAAAACAAAAATTTGACTTGTAATAAAGAGTGTTTAAGCAAATTTGTGCATGATACATCATTTCAATAAATTAGATAGTGAAAAAAAATCGGTTTCGTGAGTTGTTTTATGAACTCACCCCCCGGCCCCCTCTCTTAAAAAAAGACGGGGAGTAACTTTTTGAAATTGTTCGTTGTTAACCACTTTGCTCCCCCTTCTCTTGCCAAGAGAAGGGGGCCGGGGGGATGAGTTCTATAGAATATTTA
>JALOPY010000554.1 GCA_025453735.1 bacterium
GATCTTGAGACGCTGGCTCGCTTTATCCAGGCGTACAAAGAGGGTGCGGTGAATGATCTCCGGGAATTGGCGGGTCTCGCCCAGGCGAAGCTCCATAAGATTTTTGAGGAAATGGTGCATCATGTTATTCACAAAGGGGTGGCGATTGAGATTAAAAAACCGCTATTTGACAAAGAGGGGGAGCCACTCCGGGATGATGCGGGCAAGATGGTTTTTAATATTGGGTATGAGAAAAATCCGTTAATTAAAGATTTGCCGGCGTTTGTGCAAAGTATGGGTTTCTCTGCCATTGACCAGGATATGACGCCACGGACGCGGCAGGAATCCGAAACGCTGAAGGGCTATCTTGACGATAAGACAATTGATCAAGCCTCGATGATTGACCTAAAAAAGAAGATTCGCTCTGAGTTAGAGCAAATGCGAAAAGCGATGGAAAAAATTGAGGTCGAAAAGAAGTTAGCCGAAAATGAATAAGCAGCAAGTCCGCCTCGCTACCCAGGCGGAGATTGAAATCGCAAAGTATAAAGACGATCTGTTAAGTTGGTTTAAACATGTTTGTAATATCGAGTTCCGAGCTCCGCAGATTTTGTGGATGGAGGAGGTTCTTTCAAATCAGTTTTATTTGCTTATGGCTCCACCCCGCTTCGGGAAAACGTTTTTGATCGAGCTGATTTGCCTGTATGAGGCGGCGACAACGGCGTTTGAAGAGGGGCGAACATGGGCGCCGAAAGAATCGCAAGCAATGGATTCCCTTCGCTATCAACTCAATGCGATCAAAAATTCGGAGATCCTGTGGAATTATCTGAATTGGGAATCGGGCAAGCGGATGTTTTCAAGCACGCGATACGAGTTTTGCAATCGCTCCAATTGGAACATTCACGGCATCATGGGGGAATTCGAGGGCGTCAATTGCACGATTATCAGAGGCGAGGAGTTTGACGATCTCAATATCGAGCGCTTTGAAAACCGAGTCATTCCCAGAGGTGGAGCGAAAAATCGCAATGGCAAGCCGACCCGCGTGCGCCTGACTGGCACGATCCAGGAGGCGAAGGGCAATATCTATTCTTACGACATGGCGGGCATGTATAAGATCGGCGCTAAATTCCCGGTGGAGTTGGGAATTGCGCTGGGGTTTTATGACGAAAATATTATCGCTCTGGCGCGTGAAAATCTGACCGAGGAGGAATACCGGCGGATTTATCGGCTTGAATATACGAGCGGTCGCAATTTCATCTGGGAGGAAAAGCTGGAAAATTGCCAGCGATTGGCAAAGGAGCGGAATTGGGAAGGCGTTGAATTTAAGCCGGGGGAACGGTATCATCCGACTGGGCGGGTGTACTGTGGCTTTGACTGTGGGGCATCCGGGTCGAGTAGCACTGCATCGCTTTACTCCATACAGATTTTTGAGGTCGTAGGGGATACGGCGCTCTGGCTGTATGGGCAAAACTGGGAACCGACAACCGACCCGGTGACCCTGATTTCCCGGAGAATACGCCCTCGAATTGGGGAAATTGGGATTTTGCGCCGCAATGGAACACGGGGAGGGCAAAATGGCTCTGGGGTGGAATTCTGAAAAACCGTGTCGAAAGAATGAAATTACTGATACCGAGGTTTGATGCAAAAGATGATCGTCCTATTGCCAGAAATTGCCGTCTGTTGTGCTCCCGATTGCTCAATGTTCGTGAGGAGCCAACAGAAAATCACCAGTATAGCAAGCTCGAATACATCAATCCAAAACTGGGAGACGATGATTTCGATGCCAGTTGTATGGCAATGGGTGCAATCAACGACCGACTCGGTGCCACGGTGGCGTTAGGACTGCTCGGCACGGCGGGCAAACGGAGCGAGACGGCGGGGCTGCGAGGGAAAACGGTTGCCTCGCAAATTGGCGATAGTGATAACCGGAGTTATTTCAGAAACATAAATCTGGGGGCTATGTGACAAAAGGCGAAGAAAATTTGTTAGCATATCAGATACAAGCATTAATCAAAAAGCAAGATGAAATCTGTGCTAATTTGCAAGCTATCTTCGATAAGTTCGATGGCAGAGTGACAACTGTCGAAAATAAAGTGAGCTGGATTTATGGATTGCTTGCCGGATTGGGCGTGGTTTCGATTGCAACGCTTATTAAAACATTTTTATGAGGTGCTCTATGAACTGGAAGGACATTATCAAAACATTGTTAGGCGCATTGCTGCCATTGCTGTTTACGCAACTGGTATCACACTATCCCGATTTTCCGCTCTATTCCGAGGATTTCGTTTCGATTATCCTCTGGATCATCGGCTTAATTATCGGCGGCTGGGGACTGAACGCCATGTACATGAAAGGACGCATCAAGAAGGCTGGTTATGATTACAAAAAATTGGTGGCAAAGTAGAACGATATGGCTGCTCGTGGCGCAGCTTTTGGGCGTATGGGCGGCTTACGTGACCGGCGAGGCAAGCATGATTGCCTCGCTGGGGATTACCATGACGACCATTTCGGGCGTCATTGTGCGATTTTATACGGAACAGCCGATTCAGAGGTCGAATGGTACCGGACGCGATCTTCCCATCCAATAATCTGGCGAAGGTTAAAGGGAATTTTTACGCAGTAAAAAGAAAAATAGAAAAATTAGGATGGACCACCAGATGATAAAAAAGAATATAGTTCGTCTTGTGTTGCTCCATCCCTGATCCATTGTATTAAATTTAATTTTCTGGCACATCCAAAACAGATGTGCCCAAATTCATCAAATTCGCTGGCGGTGATAACAAAGCCCGCCGTTCGGTCATTGACATTTTCAAAACTATCTATAGTCATAGAATGACCACAGTTTTCACAAACAGGCAATCTCAATTTTTGCAAATCTGAAATCGCCTGTTCGATTTTCCATCGCAATTCGAGACGTGGATACCATTTATTCAGCAGCTCTAACGTCTCGATACTTAGACGGATTTGAATAGATTTTGATTTCATTATGAGCAAATCCAGTCTTCTAAATTTTCTGGTTGGTGATGCGAATTAAAAACATCTTGCAATGTTTTTTTGTTTCGGGCAAAATTCCCGAAATCAGTGGCGCAACTTTGACATTGCGCCATGTGGTTGGAAATTTTTTCAATATTCTGTTCCCATTGTTCTGGGAAATCAGAATTTTTCCAGTTACTTTTTTTTTCTTGTCGAACGATCTTAATAAGTTGATTGGGTGTCATTGTAGCTCCTTTCGAGTTTTTTTTTGATTGTTATTTTGTACAGTACAATATAATACAATGTAATACAAAAGTCAAGTGAAATTTTTGTAATAATTAAAAAAAACAAATGCCAGATAAAGATAAACGAAAATACTACCAGCAGCGCAATCGCCGCATCTTTCAAGAAAAGAAAGCTCCGACCGGCAAGGAATTTGGCAGGGCGGGGCGTGATATTCTGTACAAGTACGGTTTGAGCGGTGAGAATCCTGATTCTCTGATCGCGTCAAAGGGGATGGCGCACCTGGACGATATTGAGCGGGATACGCATCTCTCCTCCGCTCTCTCTACCCGGCGGGCTAAGCTGATCAAAAAGGGCTGGCGCATCATTCCGGCATCGGAAACGAAACGGGATATTACCATTGCCGATTTTGTGAGGGATCAATTGGTCAATATGACCGGCTCGTTTGAAAAAGATTTAGAGGCGATGCTGACGGCGGTTGGTCGTGGTTTTTCGTTGACCGAGATCAATTACCAATGGGTGGACTGGCGTGGCAAGCGGCTGGTCGGATTGCAATCGCTGCGGTGGAAGGACCCGAAACTGTTTTCGTTCAAGTTCGATGAATTTGGGCATTATAGCATTAACCAGATCGATCCTGATCCGGGCGGCGTGGAGCTGCCATCAGATAAGTTTATCCATATCATCATGGGACCGGATGACGAAAATCCGTATGGCAAAAGCGCCTCAGCCGAGTGCGCTTTTTGGGTCTGGGTGAAGAAAAACGTGGCGAAATTTTGGGCGATCTTTGCCGAGAAATTTGGGATGCCACTCGCCCAGGTGATCATTCCCCGCAACGTAGAACCAGGCTCATCCGAATACACCAAGATCGAGGAGATTTTAGAGGGCATTCAGGAAGAGACCGGCATTCGTGTTCCTGAAGGCTTCGAGGTGAAATTTTTGGAAGCCATGCGCAATGGCGAAGCAGGCTATGAACGATTTATCGCCACGTGCAACAGCGAAATATCGAAACGAGTATTTGGCGCTACGCTGATTTCGGAGGAGGGCAAGCGCGGGCAAGGGAGCTATGCGCTGGGTGCGGAGCATTCGGATATTTTCGAGGAATATATCACGTTTGATGCGGCAGTGGTGGAGGCAGCGCTGTCGGAATCGCTGATCCGGCGGCTGGTGGATTTTAATTTCGATGTGGAGTATTACCCCAGATTTGAATTTGTGGAATTTGCCGTTGGCATTTTCATTTCGTTCAGTCAGTCGATTGCGAACCTGGTTAATACGGGGCTGAAAATCCCGGAGGATTGGGTCTATGACAAG
>JALOPY010000555.1 GCA_025453735.1 bacterium
CCTGGCACCTGAACCGGTCCCTGCACCTGGTGGGGCGGCTGGAATGTCTTTTGTTCACGAGATTGGGCGGTATCGCTTTTCACCGCCCAAAGAGGACCGACATCGACCGATCCCTGGTAAACCATTACTTTGGTGGAGGAGTCTGCATCGATGCGATAGATGGTTCCCCGCACCGCGCAAACTGCGGTCGGCGTTTTGACGCGAAAACTATTGCGTATCGAGAGCTTGCTGATATTTGCCCAGACACGACCCGTTTTAATTTCCGCGGCGATGTTTTTTCCAAGCTGATCCGCGGCAAATGAAAAGGTGGTGTTTTCACCAATGCGAATGATGCTGCGATCATTTAGTTTTGTTTCACACCGAGTTTCTGCTTGCGTTTTGATTTGATCGCCATTATAAATAGAGGAATAAAGTCTGGCATTGTGCCAATCCGATTTGCCGGATCGCAAGATGGAGATGTCGTCCTGCCCACCGAGGATGAAATTAATTTTTCCTATTGATTGCGAATCCATTCGAACAAATCCGAAAGCCCCAGCGACCAGAAGCAATAAGGCGAGGGTTTTAAATTTCGTTGCAGAGTTCATGATGCGTTCTCCATGTTTGCAGGTTCAAAGATGCTATTGAAGGGCAGCATAAAAATCAGGTTTCTGTTAGAAACCTGGTTTTTGCTATTGAATAGCATCGGGTAGTTTTTTAACTGTTTTTACAATATCACCTCGATTTATTCCTCCTCCATGAAGCAGTTTTGCCCGAGCCACTTTATCGCCAATAAATCCCGTGACAATAATTCTCGCCTTGGGCTGATCGACTGGAATTGACTCCTGGTCGGGAAAATTCTCATCTTTTTGAAATGCCGTTCGCTCAAAAATTTCAAACTCCTGGTCGAGCGTTACGCCAGCGCCCCGTCCTGGGGTAAAATAAATTGCCGTATCCGCCTGGCTTTGCACAACCTTCCCGATCCATTCGACTCGACTGGCATTTTTGATGATGCTCAACGACATTTTATCGACGACTTTCCGCACCGCTTTGCCGAGCACCGTTTGATCGAACTCGTGCATATCTTCGAGATCGACATCTTTGGACTTAAAGCCAAAGCCGGGCTTGATCTCGGTCGCTGTGAAATTATCACTTGCCAGAATTTCGCCGGTTTTCGCATCGATCATTTTATAGGAAATGTGAGCGATTCCGATGGTCGCCTTTAATTTCAAACTCCATTTATCGAGATCATCCTCGAACTTGTGCGAACCAGATTCCTGGCTTGCTTTGAGGACGTTGCCAATGATGATCGATTCCACACCCAGCAGTTGGGCAACCTGCGGAGCCGTTGTTTCAGTGATGACTCCCGATTGTCCCAGCGCCTGTTCGCTCAGGATTTGGTCGATTCGCGATCGCTCGATCAACACGAACCGATTGGAGCGAGCAAGCTGGGTGATCAGCATATCCGCGACCGCGCTGCCCAATTTTTTGCCGCTAAAATCCGATTGATTTTCAAAGTCCAGCACCGCAATTTGTTTCTTGACGCCAAAATAGGGAACCGATTCCGGCAATCGAGTTTCCCGGTCGGGACGTGGCCGCTCGCGTTCCAGTTCTGGCATCGTTGCACAATTCAGAAGAAAAAGAGCTAAGATCAAATTCGCGAGAAAAAACAAGGAAGGTCTGAATTGAGAATTCATTCTCAATAACTCCGATATTCATTTTTTCTCAATAAAATTTTTGCAAGGGATGCCCACCGGCATCCCCTGCAAAGTATTTTCAAAAATTACTGAATTCTAACTGAATAACCTTTTTGAAATCCACTGCCTTCTTTGATATTGCATTGTGACGCTTTGCCATTGCCAACGTTATTATTGGTCACCTGAATCGAGCCGATCTTGGTATCCAGGGAGCCCAGCGACAAGCCGGTGTCGGGATCGACAAGGTCTTCGCCTTTGGAATAAACGTAAAACACATCACCCACTTGAATTCCCGCTTCGGCGCCAGCATTGATGATGACGGTGTTGCCTTTCACGATCACGATTTTCCCTTCCCAGGGAATTGCAACGCTTTTATCATCCAGCATGGTCATGATTTTCTGGATGGCTTTTCGGGTTGCTTTGCCGACGACCGATTCATCGAAATCATTCTGGTTCTTGAAATCAACCTGGGGCGTGCTCACTGAAAGTCCTTTTTTGGATTCTTCTTCCCTGACGTTATCTGCGGCGAGAATTTCGCCGGTATTGGTATTGATAAAACGGACATCGATGCCAACAGTGGCGGCCGTGCTCGATACTCCGAGTCCGAATCCTTTGATCCTGCCGCCGGTATCTGATTTTTTGTGGCCGAATTCCGTCACCGATCCAATTATCGCCAGTTCCACGCCCAATAATTGTCCGACTTTTGCCGCGCTTTCCGGTGTAACTAAGCCGGTTTGTCCCATTTTCTGCTCGCTCAGAATTTTATCAATTTCCTGGCGCTCGATCACTTTATATTTTCCAGATTTGACTAATTCAGTGACCAGCATGTCCGCCATTCCCTGTCCCACCGGCTGACCGGTCCACCAATGCCAGGTGTGATCGGTTTTATCCTCAAAAGCGAAAACCGCCACGCGTTTTTTAAGCGCTTTTGGTGACTGGGCCGGCGCTATCGCCGCAAGAATTAAGAGCAAGGCTAAGCTCAAAGCTATGTTAAAAATTAATCTTCGGTTCATTGTTCATCTCCTTGTTGATGCTTTCATCAATTTGTTAATTATTCCTGAATTGCTTTTTCAGACAATTGCAGGGTTATCTTATTCATGGATAATCCTGTTATTTTGACCTGGAATTTATCCAGATCTTTCCGTTCTAATTCGCGCGCCAGTTGATTGGCATTGCCGGTAATTTTAATGTCCATTTCTGCCATATCGCCTTTCATTTCACGGCTATAAATATCTTTCACGCCACGAACTAAAAATTTGATTGTGTTCTTAAAATTATTGAGTTGGTCAAACGATTTAAATCCATAAACGACCATTTTAACGCTGGTCGCCTGGTAAAATTCGTCTTTCCATTTTTTAGTTATCTTATCGATCAACTCATCTGCCATTTTATTGGTGGCTTTTTT
>JALOPY010000556.1 GCA_025453735.1 bacterium
AAAAAATATCTTTCTCTTCCTTTGAGCTCTTTGTGTTTTCTTTATGCCTTCGTGTTGAAAGTTATAGAATTGCTTTAGCATTAGCAAACGCCAAAACATGGCTGTTCGAGAATCAATTCTGCATTACTATACTTATTAAGGTTTAGAATTTCATACTGATTCCATCGCTCCAAGCGATGGAATCAGTATATCTATATTTCCGGAATGAGTAATTGCTTTAATTCACTCCAGATCGCTCGATACGATTCAGAGCCAATTGAATTTGGTTTAAAACAAAGGACTGGCTCCCGGTGGATTCCCATATTTTCAACATCAGCAGAATATGGGATGAAGTTTTTTAAATATCCGCCTTTTTCCCGTTCAAATATCTCACTCATCATGTCCCGATGCATTTTTTTTCGCTTCTCCACCATTGAAAAGAACGCGATTATTTTGGACTGCTCCAGCTTTTGATCTTTGAAAAATTGCACCAGTTTTTCATAAGTCAGGATCGAAAGCGTCGTGGGAATCACAGGGACGAGCAGGATAGTTGCTGCATGAAAAATATTTTCTGAAACCAGCGTGATGTTGGGCGGACAATCAATAAAAATAAATTTGTATTCCTGCTCAAAAGGCTGTAAAATTTCTGTTAATTTGAGCCTGGATTTTTTCAAGCGATTGAGACGAAGATCCAACTTTCGATAGGAAAGCGTTGCAGGCAGAATATCCAGATTCTTGTAATCCGTGCCTTTGATGTTTTTATCGACTTTTTTTCCGCCTTGGAGCAGCAACCTGGTTTTAAAATTTTTAGAAGGTCGCACTCGAAAATAATAGGACGCCGAGCCCTGGGGATCGAGGTCGATCAACAATGTTTTAGAGCCATCTTGCGCAGCCAGGTAAGATAAATTTACGGCTGCTGCGGTTTTTCCAACGCCGCCTTTGATGTGATATAATGCGATAATTGACAAATCGAAGCTCCTGATTTTTAACTTCCGCTGGAGTGTATCGCCTTTATGCGATACACTTGCGATCCATAAAGGAATCGCACGCATGATGCTTCAAGCAAAGAGTTTCTGATAAATTTTTTCAATATCCTGCCCGATGAATTCAGCAAAAGTCTGGGCGAACGCGCCGCGGATATTCTGCTGCTGTTGATACAGGCTTGCAAGCAATCCGCCAATGGCAGAGCTAATTTGCAATGGATGACTGTTTTCCTGAGTTATTGTTTCCAGATATTTCTTCAGACTTTTCTGTTGAACCGAGAGATCATTATAGTCGCCCAAATTATCTTGCAGTTTTTTTAATTGTCTGATCAGCAGCGAAATTTCCTCTTCCGGAAATAATGAGGAAAAAAACTCCAGCAGATAACGGAGTTTTTTGCATTCAATCCGAAGCCGGTGCATTTCAGACGTGGGGCTATCATTGGTAATTTTATTGCCGGCGTCAATGACCAGGTTGTATGCATTAACAATAAATTTTCGGGCAAGTTTGATAATAGGCTTGTTTGAATTTTTGGCTTCCGTCTGTTCCCCTGCTGAAAACAAAAATGTATCCCAGGATTCGATTAATTTTGAATAAGAATTAGCGCTGATCGTTTTAACTAATTTTTTATGCTCCGCGCGTCTCTCAGTTTGAACGTGTCGAAACAGCGATTCCAATCCTGGTCTTAAATGCTCCGGCAGCATGTGCTGATACTTTTGTTTGTTGAGCAGATAAACATCGAGGTCTCGCAAATGATTCGATGCTTTTTGCAGCACCGCGAAATCAGCCTTGAAGCGATTCCGAATATCCTTTGAAAAAACGCCTTTGATTTGCGACAACGCCGAACGTGTGCGTCGGATGGCAACCCTGAAATCATGCACAAATTCCGTATCAATATCCGCTTTGATTCCTGCCTCATTCGATTTTATGACATTTGACAGAAATTGTAAGATAACTTTCGTCGCTTCCCGCGCAGTCATTTCAGGCTGCAGGGTAAAATTCAATTTTGATGAATAATCTCCCGGCGCCTTCCCAACGGCTGCTAATGCCAGAAAGAAAATCGGTTTTGTTTCGTCTGTGAGTTCAAGCTGATTCAGCCAATTTTTAACTGCCGCAAATTCCTGGTCGTAACCTCTAATCGGCAGAATTTTGATGCAATTGAAAACTTCACTTCTTCTATTTTGTTGAATCAAGTAACAATTGTCGAATTGAATCCGAAGCACGGTTTTCTGATCCTCATTCACAATCAGCAGATCAGTTTCATTTGTTTCGACTTCCGCTAATGGCAGCAACGCCCGAACATCAATGAATTGTTTGAGGGAAGCTTTCAGAGAACCCTCTGGAAAGTCCCACCAGAATTTGCATACTTGTTTCGACTTCACGAATGATTTTTCAGATGATTCCCCGGTCAGCAACGCGCTCAGAAAATATTCATTGCCTTCCCGGATTAAAGTCAATCCATTGCTGAATAACCGCCAATCGAATGTATCGAAAAACGTTTGCCTGTGATGAATTGGTGGATTTTTTTTAATCTGAAATTTTTGGGAAAGCTCAGCAATCATCGTCTGATAGCTCAGCGAATCAGGGATTTTGTAGATTAAAATATTCGACATAATATAGTATCGTCAGTTAAATCTTCGTTTTTTTCAAAAGAATCTTCAAACACAAAGAGTATTTTTTTGCGGCATCGCTGCGCAATGTCTTGCTCAGTTTTAAGAATGAGAACTGAGCTCCAACTGGAAGATGGAGTCCCGCTTCCACTTATTATTCCTGGTTCTTTAAAAATTCATAAATATCTTCCTGGGCGCGATACTTCCGATCGAGCTTGAGCCGGCGGTACGGATTATTCTGCTTTTCGTTGATCCGTCGCGCTTTGGAATTATCCTTAAATTGAATCATCAGATAATTTTTCAGTTCAGACTGAAGATTTTTATCATAAATTGGCGCGGCGACTTCCACACGATTATCCAGGTTGCGGATCATCCAATCGGCTGAGGTAATGAAATATTTTTCATCGCCGCCATTGCAGAAGATGAGAATTCGCGAGTGTTCCAGATATTTATCGACGATGCTGATAATTTCGATGTTTTCACTCATGCCGGCCACGCCTGGCACCAGTGAGCAGATGCCTCGGACCAGCATTTTGATTTTGACACCAGCCTGGCTTGCTTCATACAATCGGTTGATCGTGGCTCGATCGACCAGGCTGTTTAATTTTATGTACATGTAGGCTTCTTTGCCTGCGCGTGCGTTCTCGATCTCGTTTTTGATCAGCTTGTCGATTCGCTTGCGCATATAAAAAGGAGAAACCAGCAGATGTCGATAGGCAAATGCTTTGTAGTTATTTTTCAAAAACCGAAACACATTATTGACTTCGCGAGTCAGGCGCTTATCAGCCGTCAGCAATGCCTGGTCTGCGTAAATTTTAGCCGTAGTTTCATTGAAATTGCCGGTGCCAATATTCGCGTAATATACCATTCTGCCATTTTCTTCCCTGCTGATGAGCAGCAGCTTGGCGTGGACTTTTAATCCAGGCACACCATCGATAATCCTGACGCCTTCTTCTTCGAGCTTTCGCGTCCAATAAATATTGGTTTCCTCGTCAAAACGCGCCATCAGCTCGATGACGGCGGTAACTGATTTTCCATTGCGACTGGCGTTCATCAGGGCATTCATGACATTGGAGTTTGTCGCCACGCGATAAAGTGTCATTTTGATCGATTTCACCTGGGGATCAATTGCTGCTTCCCGCAACAGATCGATAATATGATGGAACGAATGATAGGGAAAGTGAAGCAAAATATCTTTTTCTCGAATAGCTTTGAATATGCTCTGGTGCTTTTGAAACGCTTTATGATGCAGCGCCGGCAGTTTTTTATTTTCAAGGTGATTGGACCCGACATTGGGAAAGCTCATAAAATCTTTTGCATTATGATAGCGCCCACCAGGAATGACGTTTTCAAAATTTTTCAGATTACCGCGCGTGAGGATGAATTCTAATAAGTCTTTCGGCATTTTTCGATCATACACAAAGCGAACCGGCTGTCCCAATTTTCTTTTTCGAATGGATTTTGATATTTTTTCGAAAAAGCTTTTCGTCACATCATCCTCGATATCGACCTCTGCATCCCGCGTTAATTTAATCGTAAAAGCCTCGAATTTATCGTATTGAAAAATGGCAAAAATCTCCTTTAATCCATAACGAATAATATCGTCCAGCATAATAACATAATTTTTATTTTCATGCTTGGGAAGTACCGTGAAACGAGGAAGAAGATGAGCGGGAACTTCAATCAATGCAAATTTTACATCATTTTTTTGATCCCGTCGCGACATTCGAATTGCCAGATAAACCACCTGGTTTTTTAAATAGGGAAATTCCGGGATCGAATCCAGCATGATCGGGACTAACCGGGGACGGACCTGTTGCTCGAAATAAGTTTGAACAAATTTTTCCTGCTCTTCTATCAGTTGCGTTTCATTGATGATGAAAATTTTTTCCTTTTTTAATTCTTCCTGAAGCTCGGCAAAAATTTTATCAAATTTTTCTCCCAGGAACACCACTTTATCATGAATTTCTTTATAGATTTTTTTGGGCGTTCCGCCAAAAATAGTTTTAGATTTAATGCCGACATCGATGGTTCGCTGCAATGATCCGACTCGTACCCTGAAAAATTCATCAAGATTGGATGAGTAAATTCCAAGAAATTTCAATCGTTCGATCAACGGGACACTCGGGTCTGCTGCCTCCTGCAATACTCGCCAATTAAATGACAGCCAGCTCATCTCCCGATTCATGTATTTCAGCGTTTCATTATCCATATGTTGCCATTGTCTTAATTCATAAATGAAAGCGAAAATTATAGCATTTCAGAATAATGTACTGATTTTTGAACCAAAATGCAAGCGCAATTTCGTCAGTCAAAAGGGATGATCTCAATCAACGTTCTCCGATCATATAAAAAAGATCATTCCATCTCAGCTCCTTCTTAAATTCCGAAAGCTCCGTCTCATCATTAATCAGCAAATATTCGATTCCCGCCATGCTGGTAAAATCTTCCAGGTGTTCGCCAGCAATGCTCTGGCTGAATCCTGTGTGATGCGCGCCACCAGCCAGAATCCAGGCAGCAGCAGCGATTTTTAGATTCGGTTTTGGAATCCAGACCACTCGTGCCACTGGTAATTTCGGCAAAGGCGCATCGGGCGGAACCACTTCGACTTCATTGACGATCATGCGGAAGCGATTGCCCATATCGATCAGTGTGGCATTTAATGCATGTCCTGTTTGCACATTAAAAACCAATCGAGCGGGATCAGCTTTGCCGCCAATGGATAGCGGATGAATTTCCAGCGAAGGCTTATCATCAGCAATGGAGGCGCAAACTTCCAGCATGTGCGCGCCAAGCACTTTCATCTTTTTGGGATCGAGATGATAGGTATAATCTTCCATGAACGACGTGCCGCCTTTCAGTCCTGCGCCCATGACTTTCATGGCTCGCACCAGCGCGGCCGTTTTCCAGTCACCTTCGGCACCAAAGCCATAGCC
>JALOPY010000557.1 GCA_025453735.1 bacterium
AGAATATCAATAAATCCATCCGAAAAAACATCGAACTGGTAGGTCTGCATGATGTGGCGATGGAGGCTGGCAGAAAGAAACTGGGTGAGGACGAACATCCGCTTGATGCCGGAATTGATGCAGTTGGAAATCGGGATGTCGATCAGCCGATACTTGCCGGCAAAACCGACCGCAGGCTTGGCTCGTTCCAGGGTCAATGGGAACAGCCGCGCACCCCGTCCTCCGCCCAGAATAACAGCGGTGATGTCTTTCATGGATTTGTCCGTATTTTTAATTGTTTATTGTGAATAGAAAATTGTCAATTGACAATTTAAAATTGACAATTAACAATTCATTCCTGATCTACAAATTATTTTTTCAAAAACAACTCCGCCAATCGATTCGCCAAATCCATCAGCATGGGTTCATTGCGATTGATCAGAATGATGATGGAAAATTTTTGTTCCGGATAGCGCTGGATGATTGTCGTGAAACCGCAGGTCTGTCCTGTATGGTGCATTCGTTTGAATCCAAGATATTCATCACTGCGCCAACCAAAGCCATAATCCAGCTTCGCTCCATCATTCAAAATTCCAGGCGTGAACGCTTGCTCTAACGTTTCAAGGCGGACTAATTTATCGGTATATAATGCCTGATCCCATTTGAACAAATCATCGACTGACGAGTAAATTCCCCCATCACCCAAAACCGCACTGGTCAGGCTTTGATCTTTGAAAACCAATTTGCCGTTTTCATTGGCATATCCAAACGCCCGATTTTCAACTTCGGAAATTCCTTGTTCATAAGCAACTGTTTTTGTCATGGCAAGCGGATCAAAGATATTTTGCTTTAAAAAATCAGCGAAGCGTTGTCCGCTCACTGTTTCAACAATCATCGCCAGAACGGCATAGCCAGAATTGCTGTAGCGATATTCCGCTCCTGGCGGGAAATAGGTTGAGTCTTGCTGCAGCATCATATTAAGTACATCTTTGTCCAAAACTTGAATTGTTGCCGTATCTGGAATTAACGATTCATAATCGATCAAGCCAGAAGTGTGATGCAGCAGATGTCGAATCGTAATTGCGCTGCCATAATCAGGAAAATCTGGAAATATTTCTTTCAAGGTCTGATTGTAAGATAGCTTGCCACGTTCCTGAAGCATCATGATGCACATTGCAGTAAATTGTTTGGTGAAAGAAGCGAGTCGGAAATTTGTATGCGCGGCAACCGGGATTTTCTTCTCGACATCCGCCAGCCCATAAATTTTGGTGAGAATCGGTTTGCCATCCTGGATGATCTTCAACGCTGCGCCAGGTACGTTGCCATCATAAATTCTAAAAAGCTGATCGATTTTTAATGCTCGATTGTAACTACAATTGAAGATAAAAAAAAGAAGACAAGACAGAATCATTAAACAATGATTTTTGGACATCAAAAAAGTTCCTCCGCATTAATCGAAATAATGTTGATTAAAAGTCTTACGACATCCCTCCAAACAACATACTGATTCCATCGCTCAAAGCGATGGAATCAGTGCGCCGGTGATTTTTTGATAAAAGCCATGCAACTTGATTCCAGGCGATGGATTTTTTGTTTTGCGCTGGCACAGCGACGATCAATAGCTAAAGGCTTTCACATTTTTATTCTGTATTAGCTCTTTGATCAACTGCTCGTGGAGCTGAGGATTGCCTGAGGTGAAGAACGTACATACTATTTCTTGTTCTTTTGTTTTGCATTGTTTCGATCGCTTCACCTTTAATTTCGAAGAATAAAAAATTTCTTCAATTTTTTCGAATCGATCAAATTTTCCGTCGCCAACACCACAGGTAATCTCATACACTCGAGACTCCCGTTTTTTATCGATCCATTCTTCAAATGCTGGGAAAAGCCAGAGGACAACCAGAATGATCGCTACCGCGGCAGATACAAAAAGAAACTGCCCGGCTCCCACTCCCATTCCGATGGCGGCTGAAAGCCAGATCATGGAAGCAGTCGTCAATCCGACGATGCGCCCACTGGCTCTCAAGATAACACCTGCGCCAAGAAATCCGACACCGCTGACAATGTTCGATGCAATTCTTGGGTCGTTGTCCCCACCGATTTTCGTGGAAAAAATCGTAAATAAGGTTGCGCCAACGCAGATGAAAATAATCGTCCGGAAGCCAGCGCTCTTATCATGGTACTCACGCTCGGCGCCGATGAGTCCGCCAAGTATAACAGAAATCAGTAATTTTAAAATATCCTGTGATGTGATGTCCATTCAGTTCACCTAATTATTTTCAATCCTCTGAAACCCCCGTCAAAGTATATCTTTAATTTTCATTTTTTCGCCAGTCATTTGCCTATTGGCTTCTTCCAATTTCTCCCGACTGGAGACCACACAGATCGAGCTGTTTTTGAGATTTCGCTCGAAAAGCTCCAGCGTCGTGCTTCTCACATCTTTGACTGTGGCGGAAAGAATTTGCTGAAAATTCGCCTCTCGTCCCTCTTTTGTTTGACCGGTCAGGTGGCGATGCAGCGCATTTTTGGCGGCATCTTTGGGGCGGATCGGATTTTCATAATTTTTCGCGGTGCCAATGATGGCGCGATCGATATCCGTTTGCGTCCAATTCGCTTGCTGGACATAATCGGTAATGCCGCTAAATACATCCAGCGTTCGCACGATATGCGGGTCTCGATACGAGCCAAGCTCGATTTCCCGATTCAAGCTTTCATAGCGACACCAGGCGCCGTACGCATTTCCTTTGAAGCGAATTTCATTCAACAAATATTCCATGGAAATGAGTCGTGCTCCCAATTTCAAAAGTGCGGCTTCTGGATGAGAAAAATGCAGCGCAGGGACGATCTGCGAGCAATACGCGACTTGCATGGGACCTGCCAATCCATCACGTGGAGGAAATCTAAACGGAGCAAAACCGAGTGACTGATTCTCAGTTAGTTTGTCCGGCATATTGCAAATCCAATTTGCGAGCGAGCCGGCGATAGTTTTCCTAGCGCGATCCGATCCGGTGAAGCTGACCGTCAATCTTCCAGGCGATAAAATGAAATCGCGAATTTGCTCGATTTTTTCCATTAACTCTTCATTTAGCTGATCAAAC
>JALOPY010000558.1 GCA_025453735.1 bacterium
ATTGCCAAGGATGGTGCGAAAATGGTTCATGCCGTTGCTAATGCCGATGTGCCGAAATTTACAGTGATCGTGGGTGGCTCTTATGGTGCAGGCAATTACGCCATGTGTGGTCGAGCTTATAATCCGAAATTATTGTGGATGTGGCCCAATGCCAAAATTTGCGTCATGGGCGGCGAGCAGGCGGCGAGCGTTTTGTTGCAGGTGAAAATGCGAGCACTGGAAAAGAAGGGCATCAAAATGTCCCAGGAAGAACAGGACGCCTTCATGAAGCCGACGGTGGAAAAATATGAGCACGAATCCAGCGCCTATTTCAGTACGGCCAATCTCTGGGACGACGGCATCCTCGATCCATTGGATACACGAACTGCTTTGGGACTTGGCATTGCGATGTCTTTGAATTCACCAATTCCTGATCATCGGTTTGGGGTGTTTAGGATGTAGTTGGTTGGGTAATTGAGGTAATTTGGTAAATGGGTAATTGCGGTGATAAGGTCAATGAGCTTTAAGCAGGATAAAAAATTAATAAGAGAATTTCGTGATCGCTGGCAGGCAGTGGAGGCGGTCGAAGCAGAAGAACAGAAGGACGCTTCGATGGAACTCCGCTGGCTGCAATTGAATTCCATTTTGCGGATGGCTATCGGGCTGGGATTACCATTGACCGATTCCAGTGCAGATGATCTGATTGTTTACCAACGGTGGGTGAAATTGCGGAGTAGGCTGCAATGAAAATTCCAAACGACCTGATTTCGCTAATGCCCTCGCTAAACGCTGTGCAAGAGATCTTTAAGTATTTTAGGGATAAGGGCGTTATTATCGGAGGTGTTGCAGCGAGCCTTTTGGGAAAGCCAAGATTAACGGCCGATGTCGATGCCGTTATCATTCTCCCGATGGAAGAACTACCTCAGTTGATAGCGGTCGCCAAACAGGTCGGACTTTTTCCACGCATGACAGATGCCGAGGATTTTGCATATCGTCATCATGTCCTCCTGCTTCGCCATCAAGAGAGTGGAATTAATGTTGATATTTCACTGGGCATGTTACCGTTTGAGTTAGAAGCCGTTGAACGGGGAGTCTCCTATCAAGCAGGAGAGTTAGTAATCCGACTCACTACACCTGAAGATTTGATTATTTTCAAAGCCGTTGCTCATCGTCCGAAAGATTTGATCGACATTCAAGAAATCATAAAAAGTCATCTCAGGTTAGACAGGAATAGAATTGAGAACTGGGTAAAGGAGTTTGCACGAGTATTGGAAATGCCAGAAATTTGGGATGGCATTTCAAAGTGGCTGGAATAACTCTGCTATTAGTAAAACTGCAGAATGTATTGGAGCCGACTGAATTATTGAGGAGCAAAAATGTCAAAAGAATTTATCTATAAAACCATCAAATATTCAGTTAAAAATAAGGTCGCCTGGGTTACGCTGAACCGTCCTGAAATCCACAATGCCTTCAACGAAACCATGATCGGCGAGCTTTTGGAATTATATCAAACAATTGGAAACATGCCAGATGTGAGAGTTGCTGTGATCACAGGCGCAGGCAAATCCTTCTGCGCTGGCGCTGATTTGAATTGGATGGGCGGCGTGATCAAATATTCCTATGAACAAAATTTGAATGAATCTTTGCAATTGGCTGAGCTATTTTATACCATGTATTCCCTGCCTAAGCCGACCATAGCGATGGTGAATGGTGCTGCCATTGGCGGCGGCGCTGGCATGGTTGCAGTGAACGATTTCGTTATTGCCAGTGATCAGGCAAAATTCAGTTTCAGCGAGGTGAAATTGGGGCTGGTGCCCGCTTGTATTTCGCCCTATGTAATTCGGAAAGTCGGGGAAAACCGCAGTCAAGAGCTGTTTCTTTCGGGAGAACGGATGGATGCTCAAAAAGCCTTGCAATTTGGATTTGCCAATCAGGTTGTGCCAACCGAAGAATTAAAAGCAGCCGTAGATAAACAAATTGATCAACTGATGAGTAGCGGCCCCAACGCCCTGGCGATATGCAAGGACTTGCTGGAAAAAGTACCGCAGATGAGTCTCGAACAGGCGAAAAAGTACACTGCCGAAGCGATTGCAGCGCTGCGGGTGAGCGATGAGGGTCAGGAAGGGATGCAGGCTTTTTTTGAGAAGCGAAAGCCGAAGTGGGTTGAATAATAAAAGAAAATTTAGGTTAAAAGCAAACACTATGAAGTCAGGTAACGAAAAAATGCTTGTCGATAAAGCAATTTTCCAATCATTAGACAAACATAATGATGTATTAAAAAAATTTAAAGTCAGGAAAATAGGCTTATTTGGTTCATTCGTAAGAGGCGAGCAGAAAAAAAATAGCGACATCGATTTTCTGGTTGAATTTGATGAGCCAACCTTTGACAATTTCATGGATTTACTATTTAAACTGGAAAAAATATTTGACAGAAAAATTGAACTGATCACCAACGGGAGTTTAAGCCCCTATATGCAGCCTTTTGTTGAAAAAGAGGTAAAATGGTATGAAGTCTAATCAGGTTTTTATTCAGCACATTCTCGATGAAATAAACTTCTTATGTGAAAAATCCAAAGGATTAGAATTTGAAGGCTTTATGGGCGATCCAGTCCTAACAAGAGCCGCAGCGAGAAGTCTTGAAATCATTGGTGAAGCGGTAAAAAATATTTCAACTGACGTTAAAAAGAAATACCAGGATATTGAATGGAGAAAAATTGCTGGAATGAGAGACAAAATAATTCACTATTATTTTGGTGTTAACTGGAATATATTATGGGATGTCGTGCAAAACAAATTGCCAGACTTGAAACCAAAATTTGAGTCTATTTTAAAAGAGCTTGAAAGTGAAAATGATCAAGAAATAGATGTCTAAAGTTCAAAGGTTAATTATGTTCAAAAAAATCCTCATCGCCAATCGTGGCGAAATTGCTGTTCGTGTCATTAAAGCCTGTCAGGAACTGGGCATCAAAACCGTGGCAGTCTATTCAGAAGCGGATCGGACGGCGTTGCATGTGCAATTGGCCGATGAAGCCGTTTTGCTCGGTGCCCCTCCCCCATTGGAAAGTTATTTGAACATCAACAAGATT
>JALOPY010000559.1 GCA_025453735.1 bacterium
CCGAATCTGCTCCACGGCTTCGGTGATGATTTCAATTTTTTCGCCGACATGAACCAATGTTTCGTACTTCTGCTTTCTATCTTCCATTGGAATCGTGATCCGGGGATCAGGCAAAACATCGACCGACTGAATCGCTTCATGATCGCCATTTTTAATTTTCACTTTATATTTTCCAGGCAATAGTTCAGGGCCTGGCGGCAGGAAGCCACGAGCACGTCCAGTAACGCTTGGCATTCGCCAGCCATCGCGACGTAAATCCCAGAACGTGCGATTGATCCCTTTTTTCATAGGACCATCGAATTTCCGAATCACCTGATCGGCAGAATCCAGAATCTGAATCGCGACTTGTTTTTCTTTGCTTTTTCCAGCTTCATCGGAAGGTTGATCCATATTGTCCTGATTTTCAGGCGCGGATTTTTCCTCAGCTTTTTCTGGTGGAAGAATGTGGTAAGTGATCATCGCGCCATACGATTTGCTTTCTCCGCTGAACATGGCATCGGCTGGAAAATGATAGCCCGACGCGGCTCGAGTTTCATGCTGATAGACTGCCGGTATCTCGAACAGATGAAGTGGTTTTTCCATCAGGGCTTTGGAGATGGTTCGCAAGGGTCGCACATCATCCAGAATGAAAGCGGCTCGGCCATGGGTGCCAATCACCAGATCGTGATCCCGAGGATGAACGATGAGCGCACGTACGGGAACCGTGGGAACTCCGTGTTTCCATTTCATCCAGTTTTTGCCATCATCGAAGCTGATAAACAAACCGAACTCGGTGCCGAGATATAATAGATTTTTGTTCACTGGGTCCTGTTCGATGACATGAACGAAGCCCCACTGCTCAGGCGAATTATTATCTTTCTGAATCGTTGGATTGTTCCTGGTCAGGCTTTCCCACGTCTTGCCGTAATTTTCGGTCTTGTAAACATAGGTCGTCCAGTTGCTGCGCTGGTGATCGTCGAATACAGCATAAGCGGTCCCTGCGTCAAACTTGGAGGCTTCGATGTGAGGACACCAGGTATTGTCGGGTAGTTTAGGAATATTTTTGGTGACATTTATCCAAGTTTTCCCGCCATCCTGGGTGACCTGAACATTGCCATCATCAGTACCGATCCAGATGACGCCGGGCTGAACCGGGCTGGGCGCAATGGTCAAAATCGTGCAATGGTTTTCAGCATTGGTAACATCATAAGTCAGTCCTCCGCTTTCTGTCTGTTTAAGTTTGGCAGGATCATTGGTGGTCAAGTCGGGACTGATGATCAGCCAGCTATCCCCGCGATCAGCGCTTTTGTGAACGAACTGACTGCCGTAATAAACCGTATTGGGATCAAATGGATCGATGGCGATAGCCGCATTCCAGTTGAAGCGCAATTCGATGGAATCTGGCGCGGGTGGCCGAATATCCTTTCGCTCTCCGGTAATCCGATTGAACCGACTCAGGTAACCGCCCTGGGACATGCTGTATCCGATATTAGAATCATTGGGATCGCTCAGCGTGGCAAAGCCATCGCCAAAGCCGACCTCCTGCCAGTGATAGTTGCGGATGCCGCCGCTCTCCCACACATCGCTGGGCCCACGCCAGGAGCCATTGTCCTGCATGCCGCCATAAATATTGTAGGGAATTTCCATATCGATATTGATGTGATAATATTGTGCCAGCGGCAGATTATCCACAAAGCGCCAGGTCTGCCCCCGATCGTGGCTGATTGCCACGCCGCCATCGTTACCATCGATCATGAAATTCGCATTCTCCGGATGAATCCACAGGGCATGGTGATCCGAATGAATTCTTGATCGGATTCGCTCGAATGTTTTGCCGCCATCCTCGCTGACCGCCAGGCTGGAATGCAAGCTATAAACTCGATTCTCATTCTGTGGATCGACTCGAATATCCGCGTAATAAAACGGTCGGGGATTGACGTTGGGCGATTGATTGACGATCTTCCAGCTTTTGCCGCCATCATCGGAGCGGCACAGCGCACTCTTTTTGGCTTCGACCAGGGCGTAAACGACATCCGGATTATTCTTGGCAATGGCCACGCCGATACGGCCCAAATCGCCTTCGGGCAGGCCTTCTTTGCTGGTGATTTTTTTCCAATTTTCTCCGCCATCATGAGTGAAATAGAGCCCACTGCCCGGTCCGCCGGATTTGAAAAACCAGGGCCAGCGCCGATGTTCCCACATTGCCGCAAATAATTTGTTGGGATTGGTCGGATCGATGATAAGGTCGGCGCAGCCAGTTTTTTCATCAACAAACAAAATTCTGTCCCAGGTCTTCCCGCCGTCAATTGTTTTAAATACGCCACGCTCCGGATTTTCCCCCCAGGTGGTTCCCAGTGCCGCCGCATAGGCGACATCTGGATCCGTGGGATGCAAGACGATGCGATGAATTTTATCTGTTTTTTCGAGTCCCAGAAATTTCCAGCTATCGCCGCCATCGATGCTTTTATAAATTCCATTCCCAACGCCGACGCTATTGCGGGGATTCCCCTCGCCGGTGCCCACCCACACGATGCTGGGATTGGCTTGAAAAACCGATACTGCGCCAATCGAAGAAGCGGGCTGGTCATCAAAAATCGGCTTCCAGGTGATGCCGCCGTTGACTGATTTCCACAGGCCTCCGGTGGCTGCGCCCACATAAATGATATTGGGGTTAGACACCACCGCTTCGATATCACCGATTCTGCCGCTCATGCCCGCGGGACCGATGCTGCGGGCTTTCATGCCAGAAAACAGATCGGGATCGAATTGGGCAAGGGAAGAATCAATCAATGAAATTTCGAGCAAGCAAATTATCAGTATAGATTTGAGATACCATCGCATAGTTACGCTCCTTTGCGTCGGGTTCGAGATTTTAACCGATTTATTATCTTTGGCAGGAATTTATACACATAGAATATAGCAAAATGAAATATAAAAGCAAGGCAAAATTTAATTTTTTAAGGAGAGCGATTTAAGGTATAAAAAAAGGCTGCTCGAATGAGCAGCCTTTTTGAATCGAGATTCCAGATGATCCTTATTTCATCACGGTCATTTTCTTCACCGCTTTGAAGTGGTTGGCTTTCAC
>JALOPY010000560.1 GCA_025453735.1 bacterium
ATATTTCAAGGGATTCAGGAACGTGCTGAACAGCAATAATGAAAAGAAGCTTCGGTTAATGATCCTTTTTTTTCGATGATATTCCTCGATAAAATTGGTCGTTGACTGTTCGAATGAAATTGCCTCAGGTTCGTAAACGACCCGATAACCCTGTGCGACAATTTGAAACGGTTCGATAAAGTCGCTGATACTATCATCAGGCAGCGGGGAATAGAGTTGCCTCCGTACGGCATAGATCGAGCCATTCGCGCCAAGTATCGATGCGGCGCGATCCTCCTGTCGTTTGATGAATTTTTCATAATCCCAATAGACGTTCTCAGCATCGCCGATCAGGCTTTTGTCTTCGCTGTAATACACCAATTCGCCGCACACGCACCCGACGGAGGGGTCATTAAAATTACGCACGATTTTTCGGATCGCATCTTCCCGATACAGCGCATTGGCATCGGAAAAGATAATTATCTCGCCGGTCGCCTGCGTTACCGCCAGATTTTGTCCCGCGGTTTTTCCCTTTCGCTCAGTTAAATCAATAAGAGTGATATTATCCTGCTCAAACTGTTTCACAATGGCAGGGGTTCGATCAGTCGAAGCATCAGAGAAGATAATTATTTCCAGCTTTTCTTTCGGGTAATTTAGCAAGAGGCAATTCTTCAGCTTTTCCTCGATAATCGCTTCTTCATTATAAGCGGCAATGATTAAGCTCACCGATGGTTCATATTTATCATCCTTTTTTACTGTTTTTCTGTTGATCGCGGCAAGAAGAACTATGATTAATGGATAACCAAAATAGACATAGAGAATAATAAAAATAAAAATAAAGAAAAGAAATTCAAGCATAAAATATCCAGATTAACTTATAAAAAAACAAAGCTAATATTTTTACTGTGCTAAAATAACTTCGTTCCCAATCGAAAGCTTAGCTTTAATTGTTTTCCAGGACTTCGATAATACGTTGCGCCGCATGTCCATCCCAGAGCGGGGGAATCCTCCCTGTTTTTGCTCGTCCTGCCAGAATGTTCTCACTTTCAGTTACAATTCTACGCGGGTCCATTCCGACGAGAGTATTCGTTCCCTGTTCAACAGTAACAGGGCGCTCGGTATTGTTGCGAAGTGTCAGGCAAGGGATGTTCATGACAGTTGTCTCTTCCTGAATCCCGCCCGAATCGGTGAGGATGAATTTTGCATTCGCCATGAGCTGCAGAAAATCCAGGTATCCCAGGGGATCGATCAGTTTAACATGTCGCATCCTATCGATCCTCGGAATAAATTGAAATTGTTCCAGCATCTTTCGGGACCTGGGATGGATCGGGAAAATGATGGGAATATTTTTTTCGATCGCTTCCAAAGCGCTTAGAATGTCGTTAAAAATATCCCTGTTATCAACATTGCTGGGACGATGGAGCGTCAGCAAAGCATAAGGCTGGTGATTCAACTGCAATATATGCAAGATGTCCGACTCTTTCGCTTTGTTGAGATGGCTTAACAGCGAATCGATCATCACATTGCCAACGAAAAAAATCTTGTCGCTCGCTATGCCTTCGCTCAATAAATTTTCACGTCCGCTTGCTTCTGTTATAAACAGGAAATCTGTTAGCGCATCCGTCACCATGCGGTTGATTTCCTCTGGCATAGACCGATCGAAGCTGCGAAGTCCGGCTTCCACATGCGCGATTGGAATATGCAATTTCGACGTGACCAATGCCGCCGCCATCGTTGAATTCACATCGCCGACAACGAGCACCAGTTCGGGTTTGATCTCGATCATAATTTTTTCCAGCGCGACCATAACCGCGCCAGTCTGCTGGGCATGGCTGCCGGAACCAACGCCCAGATAAATATCAGGCTGGGGAAGCCCTAAATCCTGGAAAAAAATCCGGGACATTTTTTCATCATAATGTTGACCGGTATGAACCAGGATCGGATCGAATCGTTGCGAAGAATCCATCAGGCGATGGATCGGCGCAATCTTCATAAAATTCGGTCTTGCGCCAACAATATTTAACACGTTACCTTTTTTCGGCTGCTGTCCCATGATGTCCGCCTCGTCTGTGTTTCAAGGTGTTGCTTTTTATTGAAAAAATCAGCAACTAGTCACCGCAGAGATCGCAAAGATGGCAGAGAGAAGCCTTTTAGGGAAAAGGAAAAAAAAAGTGCTCTGCGACCTCAGCGTTCTCGGCGGTTAAAACCGTAACTGAATAGTAACAAAAATTATTCTATTACCAAATTAATCTTGCATTTTTTTGCAAGAAGGCTTTCAAACACCAAGTCACCAACAAAGAACCAAAGACACAAAAAAAAGATTATTCTTTTCTTCGTGGACTTAGCGTTTACTTCATGTTCGCCGCAAGGCGAATCCCCGCCAACTGGCGGGTGATCTTGGTGTTGAGCAATTTATTTGCAGCTATGCTGCGCTATGTAATTGCTGTTTCGCTTTGTGCTATTCGATTCTAAACATTTGAATAAATATCCGTGTAGAATCCGCTGCCGGAACCTAATTTTACAATCTTATGAAGGTCTTTCTTAATATCCTTGGTAAGGTTTCTGGTATCCACGACTGCCCTGGAATTTTTCACGATAAATTCTGCATCATAAGCAGAGTGATCGGCGGTAATGACAACGACATCCTGAGCTTGCAACAATTCTTTGGTCATTGGCTGCGATTTATAAATTTTGCCGGCAACTTTGATTTCAGGAATATGGGGATCATTATAATTTAGCTCCTTGACGCCGCGCTGTAATAGTAATTCAATTATTCTTATTGCTGGCGAGTTACGCATGTCATCGACATTTTTTTTGAACGCGACTCCCAAGATCAGCACTTTGCCTTTTCTGAGTGAAGAATCTACATTGCCCAACGCGCGGCGAATGTTGCCGATGACGTAGAATGGCATCTCTTCATTCGATTCAGCAGCCAGTTCGATAAACCTGGTATGAAAATCATACTCGCGTGCTTTCCAGGCGAGATAATAGGGATCGACTAAGATGCAATGCCCGCCAATTCCGGGTCCGGGAAAGAATGGCATGAAGCCAAACGGTTTCGTCGCAGCCGCTTCAATCAC
>JALOPY010000561.1 GCA_025453735.1 bacterium
AATTTATTGGCAAGCTTGTGCTGCTGTTTGGTTTTGAACGAGATTTTTCCCTCGATCTTTTGATCACGATATTTGCGACCGACCTCAAGCGCCCAATAAAATATTTTCTGTTTCATCGCTGAACCATGCTCCACCTGCTCCAGCACCCGGGCGGAAATCTTTTCGTACAACCTGGGCACACTGACGATCACGCTCGGCTTTGCCTCGGCAATATCATCGATCACCGTGTCGATGCTCTGGGAATAATGAATCGTGGCGCCTTTGTACATCGGCGTCCAGTGTCCTGCCAATCGCTCGTAAAGATGACTGAGCGGCAGAAAAGACAGAAAAACATCATCGGCAACAATGTTCAGCACGGCATCGGCATTGATAATATCGGTGATAAATCCATGATGATGCAGCATCACACCTTTGGGATCGCCGGTCGTGCCGGACGTATAAACCATGCTGCAAATTTCTTTCGGTTCGATTTTCTGGATCGACTCCTGAAAAAAATTGGGGTGGCTTGTCTGATGTTCCTTGCCGCTGGCGATTAATTCATCGAACGATTGCACCTGCCGTTCAGCGCCAGCAATCTCCTGGAACGAAACGACAAATTTCAGTTTGGGCACTTTTTTTCTGATCTGAACAATTTTTTCATATTGGGTTTCATCTTCGACAAAAATAGCTCGCGTCTCGGAATCCTTCAAAATATATGCGATCTGATTGGGCGGCAAGGTTTGATAAATCGGGACGATGACACATCGCAACGAAAGTCCGGCAAAATCAGTGATCGTCCATTCGGGACGATTGTTGGATAGAATGGCAATTTTATCGCCCGCTTTCAATCCTATTGCTGCAAGGCCGTGGGTCAGGGATCGGATCATCTCGCCAAATTCACGATAGGTGTAATGGCGCAACTGTCCCGCACGACGAAATCGGAGCGCATCCTTGTCCGGATATTTTTCAATCGAATTGAATAACATGTGAGTCAGACTTTGAAACATAGCTCCCTCCGAATTATTTAAATTACAAATTTCAAGAACAAAAATAAAAATAAATTTCAATATGTTAAACGCAAAATCTCAAAAGAATAAATCAGTCACTTCATATCAATACCGTATTTTTTAAGCGTCTTCATCGTGGGCACTCCATTCTCATCATACCCACGAAGTCGATAATATTGATCCAGCATCTTTTTTAGTGGAACGACGTGGTTCTGGGGATCATTCAATCTCCCCTCCATCAAAAAACGAGCGGGCAGCGTGTCATCTTTGCGCGCGATTCCTTCCTTTGAATTCATGAAGCGCTCCAGGGTATGAATGCGATGCCCTGCTTTGATCATTTTTCCAGGCGACATTTTTATGCCGGTGATGGCTTGATAGTAGCGACTATAAATGCTAATATCCAGAAATTGCTTAGCCACGTCCGGCAGAAATTTCATGGCAAGCTGCATAATCAGTTTGGGCGTGAATTTCACTACGAACGCTTCCATAATGAACGCCCAGGACGTGAAAATACAAATGTGCAACGAGTTGACTGCGGCGTAAATTGCTTCAAACAGGATCACAAATTTTGCCTTGGCTCGAGTCATGTAAGGATTCATAAAGCCCAAAAAAACTTCCAGCGCAAAGGTCGTGGATGAAAGATGACAGGGGCCACGATTAGCAATGGCGTACGACAAACCCTGTCCCCACGATCCTCGAGGATCATACGCCGGAAATTCCTTCCCCTTCACGTGCAAGGCGAACTCGGTTCCGCCATATTTTTGGGATAGCCATCGCGTGCCATTGGCGGTCTCCCCACCGAATCCGTTGCGATGGGCGATGTCTTCAATCGCTTGAGCCACACCATCCGGCGAGCCGAATTTTAAGTCTGTTTGCAGCAAGCCTTTTTCGCCCGCCTCCATGACGTAGCCGAGGGTGCCGCCGGTGGAAATCGTATCCAATCCCAGTTGCGAGCACAGGTCATTCCATTGGATAATGAGATCGGTATCAAAGATACCAAGATTGGGTCCCAATAGCGCGGCAGATTCATACTCCGGGATTTTATGGACACTGCCATCACTGAGCGTTCCTTTATGTCCGCACAGAATCGTGCAGGGGATGCAGGTGCTGGGCTTGGAACGATATTTTTCAGCCATCGTTTGTCCGGACACGTCCTGAATGCGCTCATGATCCCCATACCTGAAATTTTCGACTGGCACAATATTTCCATTCTGACAATGCTCAAAATTAGAAGCCGTCCCATAGTATCGATACAATTTCCCGGTGTACAAATTTCGATTGATTTGTTTGACGGCTTTTTGATGCACCTTCTTAAACGCTATTGGATTTTGTGGTACAATTTTATAGGCCCCGCCATGAGCCAGAATCGCCTTCAAATTTTTCGCCCCAAGTACCGCGCCAATCCCACCGCGACCTAAAAACCGATCGCCCGATCGGACATTGGCAAACAAGACTTTATTTTCCCCGGCGGGACCAATCACCAGAGCGCCATCCGTTCTCGTTTTGATCAGCGCCGATTGCGTCTCCTCGGTATCCTTGCCCCAGAGATGCGATGCGTCCTGGAATGCGACGCCTTCGGCGTCAATTTCCAGATAAATCGGTTGCTCAGATTTGCCATAAATGAGCAGTCCATCGTAGCCAGCGGTTTTGTATGCCATGCCGAACGGTCCGCCGCAGGATGATGAAACCAGAATGCCGGTAAGCGGCGATTTGGTGACTGCCGCAAATCTTCCGCTGCATGTTGCCCCGGTTCCCATAATCACTCCCATTTCGAGCGCAATGACATTTTCTTCGCCCAACGGATCAATGCCGGGCTTGAGTCGGTCATAAAGCAATTTTAGGCTCAATCCTTTCCCGCCCAGATAAAGCTTCCGATCGTGTTCGGTGATTTTAATTTCAGTTACTATTTTGGTAGTGAGATTGATTTCGAGAATTCGATTGCTTGTGCCGATGATTTCTATCAAACTTACTCCTTTAAACAGCCAGAAAAATAAAAGTTATTTAGCTTTAATTTCTAACAAGAATAGAACCCTGGTACAATTTTAAACCTTTTTGGTGTAAATGCAACGCC
>JALOPY010000562.1 GCA_025453735.1 bacterium
TACGGAATCTATAATTTATTATATGCTGTGATCAGCTATCTTGCGCTATTTTCATCGATGGGATTGCTCAATGTTTTGCAGCGCTATATTCCCGAATTTTCCACGAAGCGCCAATTTTCAAATATCAAGAAGCTATTTAAATATAGCATCATCGCACGCCTGGTTCTCGCAGCCTTTTTCCTTGGCATTTTGCTGCTGTGCAGCAACCAACTGAATCTATGGCTCAAAGTTCATAGCTTTCATAGCTACATCAGTTATTTTTTCATTGGCATTATTCTATTTCTCGAAATCCAGGTCGTAGAAGCCACTCTCAGCTCGCTGCTGCTCAACCGGGCGATCATGATCAGCTATTGGCTTGCGACGATCGTGCGGGCAATTTTGATTTATATTTTTCTTGAAAGCAATTTGGGTCTCAAAGGATTGTTACTTGCAGAAACTTTTTATTATGCGGCGCTATTGCTTTCACAATTCTTATTTTATTATTTCGGCTTTTCAGTTGTTTACTCCTCGAAGGAAAAGAATTTGCAGATTCGGCGGCTGTTTCGATATAGCGGCTTTAGCTATTTCGATGAGATCGGGTGGACGATCCTGGATGTGAAAACGGATTTTTTTATCATCTCTGCATTCCTGGGACCAACGATGGTGGGATTGTACAGCTTTGCCAATCAATTTGTTGAATCTATTTCCAAAGTCATGCCTTTCAAAATTCTCCGACCACTGATCCGTTCCATTTTCTTTTTCAAGTTTACGGAGAACAACAAAGAGTCGCAGCTAAATCGGCATTTTAATTTTTTGGTCAAGCTGATCGCATTTATTTCATTCCCCATTTTTATGGCAGTAATGGTGATAGGGGAAAAGATTATTATCTTTCTTTTCGATCCGAAATATCTCCCCGCGCTTCCGCTATTGTGGATTTTTACGGGTTTCATGTTAATCATCAGTTTTCAATTCCCCTTGCAATTGGTGGTGCAGGCAGTTGAAAAAGTTGAGATCACTTTTTACAGCAAAATATTTTCAATTTATAATTTGATCGGTGACATCGTGATCATTCGAATTCTTGGGATTGTCGGAGTGGCATTGGTGACATGTTCTGCCCGACTATTTCAATTTATCTTTGTCCTGCACTATATTAAAAAGCATGTCCGTTTAAAATTAAATATTGGTGCATTAACAAAAATAGCGATGAACACTCTGGTGATGACCATTGTGCTTTACATTCTCAATCCCTTTGTGACGAATATAGTTGCACTCATTTTAGTTGTAATCGTTGGATCGTTGATTTACATCGGACTTTCATTTTTCAACAAAAGTTTTTTTAACGACGAACGGGCAATTATCAACAAATTATTACCTCGACCTTTGTTTGTTTTTTAAAGGATTTTGACATGAGAATTCTCTGGATTGTGCAGCGAGACCTTATTAAAGATTTGAATGTTTCGACCTGGATTGAAATGACAAAGTCATTGCTCAAGCGAAACCATGAGGTTACTTTGATTGCCCTATCCACGTCAAAACAGAAATATGGTCATTCATTACCGGGTTTAACGCTCAAAGAATTAAAAGTCATCAATCGCTTCCCCCTGGTTGCAATTACATTTCATTTGCAGGTGCTCATCCGAAGCTTTTTCTGGATCCTTGACTCCCGCCCTGATGTGGTGATGACCCATCCGATAACTGCCATTTTCTTGCTTCCGGTGATGTTGATGACACGGGTTCTAAAATTGAACATAAAATTTATTCTCGATGTCCGCACGTTGCCGATTCGTTTTAAAAATCTGAATGACACGATTAAAAATAGTCTGGTCTCTTTTTCCATCTGGCTGAGCAAACATTTTTTTCATGGCGTAACCGTGATAACGCCATCGCTGCAGCGCATTCTTTGTGAACGATTTCATCTCGATCCAGGCAAAACCGGAATCTGGATGTCAGGCGTGAATGCCGATGTTTTTAGTCCCCAGAATGAGTCAATTATGCGAACAGGGCAAAAAATGACCGTGATGTATCATGGAGCATTGGCTGAAAATCGGGGATTATTGGAAACGATTGAAGCGATGTTCGATATTAAAAGCAAAATTTCAGGTGTACAATTAATAATTCTGGGCAAAGGATTTGGTTATGAAAAACTGGTTGAACGAGTCGAACAACTCGATCTGAAAGAATTTGTTCAGTTTCACGATCCTGTTGCTTATGAAAAAATCCCCGACCATATTGCCCGTGCTGATATCGGTATCATTCCGCTGCCTGACGAGCTTTGCTGGCAGGTCAGCAGTCCTTTGAAATTATTTGAATACCTGTCAATGGCAAAGCCTGTAATCTTATCACCGATTGAAGCTCATACATCGGTTTTAAATGGCTGTCCGGCGGCGATTTTTTTGAAATCCACTTCTCCAGAGGATATTTCTGAAGGCATCAAATCGGCGTATGCCAGGCGGGATTCGTTCCATCAGATGGGAATGAAAGGGCGAGAATTTGTTCTGGATCATTTTACATGGGATAGCCAAGCCCGAAACCTTGAAACATTTATTCAAAAATTATAAACAAAACTTCTGAGAGTCGAAAATGATAACAGCACTAAAATCTTTACAAACGATTCAGCTATCTCAGGTTTTATTGATGTTCATTTTGGGGGCAATGACAGGCCTGATTTACATGACCCTAACGCCAATCTGGTGGCTGGTGTTCCTGGGTATGGCGATTATGCTCGCGGTTTTCACCAATAACCAGACCGGTGTCTTGATGATTCTGGCAACACTTTTTATCTTTCACTGGTTGTTTGGTGTTTTCAAAATCATTCCGAAAGAAATTACCTGGCTTCCCGATGTTATCATCCTGGTGATGACCAGCAAGTTTCTATACTTGCATGCAAATAGGCGCAAGTGGCAGAGCACACCGATTGATTATGCCATCCTGGTTATTATTATCTTTGGATTATTCAGTGCGATTTACAATAGCGTCTCATTGGTCACAATCATGTTTGGCTTCAGGAAATTTTTCAAATATACGCTGATGTTTTTCATCCTCAGGAATATCGAACACCATGGCAAGTTCTACCG
>JALOPY010000563.1 GCA_025453735.1 bacterium
ATAAGCCATCAAAAAAACTCTGGTGATTGGGGGCAAGAATCACTGGCCCTTCCGGAATATTTTCAGCGCCTTCGCCTTTCAATCGAAAATATACTTTGAGAACAATACGCGCGACATTTTTAAACAGGTTCTGAGTAAACCAGCTACGGGGCAATTTCAGCTCGACTTTTTCCTTGAAAATCTCGACCCATTTCACGGTTTCAACAGTCAGTTTGCTTTTCTTCTCTTTCATGTACTCGGATAGTTGCACAATTGTTGGGAGCTTGAGCAGAACATCTTCTTTGATTTCAACACCAAATGTGGATTGCAGAAAAGTCAGCAGGCTCACTTTATCGAGCGAGTCCAATGCCAGATCGATTTCAATATGGTCATCGGGGTGGATTTCTCCACGAGTTTGCTCTTGCAAGAAATCTCGAATGACCCGGTATTCTTCAAATTGTGGTTCGGATCGATCTTTTTTGTTATTGCCAGTCCCCTCGTTCATTAGCGACGCTAATTTGAAACGCTGGATTTTGCCAAGCCGTGTTTTTGGCAGCTCATTTTTTAAGATAATAAAATTTTTAATTTTTTTGTAGTGTGCGGCATGACGATTGTAATGATCGATAACTTCCGAGCGCAACGTCTCCTCGATATTCAGAATCTCTTTTTCTTTCAGAATTTTAAAATCCGGGTAAATTGCCGCATGCAGCGCATCATTTTTTTCATAGACTCCCACCTCAGTAACATAATCGGATAGTACGCTTATTTTTTTCTCGATCTCTTCCGGATTGACATTTTTGGCGTTCGACAGCACGATGATCTCTTTCGAGCGTCCGGTAATGTGAATGTATCCATCGCGATCGAAATGCCCGAGATCGCCGGTATGGAGCCAGCCATTTTTCAGCACATCGGCTGTTTCTTCGGGACGATTGTAATATCCTTGCATAATATTTCGTCCCCGGGCAATGATTTCGCCGTCTTTCGATTTGACATCGAGACAGGGCATCGCCTGTCCGGCTGAGCCTATTTTCCATTTGCCCGGGCGAGTAAACGTAATCATGGGTCCCGCTTCTGTCATTCCAAAGCCTTCCAGCATTTCGAAGCCCAATGTTTTGAAATCTCTGGCAACATCTTCATCCAATTTCGCTCCGCCGCAGACCAGGTAGTCCACCTTTCCGCCGAATTTTTGATGGACGGTTTTAAATAATGTTTTGGAGAAAGTCCTGGAATCCAGCAGCTTCGCGAATTTAAATAGGGAGCGAGCCAGAAAACTTTTGTTGATCTTGTCCATAACTCCCTTGCGGATCGCGGCATAAAATCGAGGCACGCCGATGATGATACTGATGCCATTGTTTTTTAATGTGGCGATAATATCTTCGGATTTCAATGATGGAGCGAAGGCGATCGTCGCTCCGACGAATAGCGGCGCTATCAGCGTTCCCATCAACGGGAAAGTATGATGCAATGGCAACAGCACCATAACGTTTCGCTCTGGCGTATAAATTGGAATATCACGTGAGACCGCTTCGATATTTGCCAATAAATTATCGAAGGACAGCATCACGCCTTTCGGTGTGCCGGTTGTTCCCGAAGTGTAGATGATGACTGCGGTTTTTTGCACGTCAGGCTGGTCAATTACTTCGGGAGCATACGAATTGGGATCATATTTCTGATCTTCAAAAATCTGGAGCTGAATGTCATATTTCAATAACTCCCGAACTTGAGCGAATATATTTGCTGTTTCAGCGGAGCAGAAGATGACCTCGGGCTGGCAATCATTTAAAATGTAAGCGATTTCATCTGCTGGTGACAGAAAATCGATGGGCACGGCAATAGAATTATTTTTCCATGCCGCGTAGAACGCATAAGCCCATTCGGGTCGGTTCGCCGAGAAAATTGCGATTTTATTTGTGTCGCGTTTTTTTAATAAGCTGGAATAATAATCGACATGCCTGAGAAAGTTATCATAGTTAATTTTGGCATCGTGCCAGACGAGAGCGGTTTTGTTACTTGATTTTGCGAATATCATGTTTGTCCTTTGTGTATTATTACGTATTGCTTACCCAGCCTGAGCATTAACTAATTGGGAGCAAGTCTCAAGCCAGGTGACTAAGTAAGTTAGAAGCGCAACCTGCCATTGTTTAGTTATACAATTAAAATTGAATTTTCAGCATTTTCATAAATTGGATCAATCTCTTTATGAATTTTTATGGTGAAATGAATCGCTGTAATAATTTTGCAGTAAACTTCAATTTCAGCAAGCGATAAAAGCCTGCCTTTGCGATCCTTGAGCCATTTATTACAGACCTGATAGCCTCCGATATGGTAATTCCAAACTGCCGGAGGAATTCCTTCAAAATATTTCTCCTGATTAATATAAATTCGCTGGTCAGTTTCATTGTATTGAACTTTTTCAATCCGGTCGTTTTCACCAGCGCCCTGGAATCTGGCGATGGATTTATTCAAACGCTCACTTTTTAGCAAATGCAATTCAGCCAACTGTTTGCCGAATTTTCCGATTTGCTTGAATAGTTCGTAATCCGATGTAAATGGCACGCGCGGAAAATCAATTTTTAAAAATACGGCATATTTTTCGCGATACGTGTTACTATAAAAGATGCCGTAAATGTAGTAAAGGATGTCTTCGGGAGTTGGCTTTTTTTTGAAAGCTTTGTGCAATTCCTCGTAAAGCATCGCATCAATATTTGGTTTGCATACATAATATTTCGCTTGCTCATCAAAGACCATCATAATCGTAGCACTGGATCTGCGGGTATTTTCTTTTACCTGGTAAAGGTAGAGTGGAAAATGATAATTTGTTGTTTTAGTGGATAAAGCGCCATGTTCTGTGATGCATGATGTAATCAATGCGTGGCTCCATGGTATATCTAATTCCTCTCGTTTATGAGTTATCAATCCAAGATTCTCTTTCTCAAGCATGTGGCACATGACTTCCTGGCGCGTCCGTTCTATTAATGATGAGTGATAAAAAATATATCTTTTATCAAACGGACGATATAAAATTTCTTCAAAATGATCTTCGTAATTGTCTAAACTTTGAACTTGCTTGCG
>JALOPY010000042.1 GCA_025453735.1 bacterium
TTTTGCGGACTGGTACTGGAAATGGAATCCCGCATCTTTGTATCCGCTTGAATATTTCTTAAATTATAGTAATCGAGGATACCGAGGTTTCCCTCTCTGAAAGCCTGAGCCATCGCTTTGGGCAGCTCGGCTTCGGCTTCGACGACGCGTGCTTGCATCTCCTGGGTCAGGGCTTTCATCTCCTGCTCTCTGGCGACTGCCATGGCGCGGCGTTCCTCGGCTTTTGCCTGGGCAATGCGTTTGTCGGCTTCTGCTTGATCCGTTTGCAATTTTGCCCCAATATTATCACCAATATCGACATCGGCAATATCGATTGATAGAATTTCAAAGGCAGTCCCGGAATCCAGTCCCTTTTTCAATACGGTTTTAGAGATCATATCTGGATTTTCCAGCACATTTTTATGGCTTTCCGCGGAGCCGATTGTCGTGACGATACCTTCCCCAACCCGTGCGATGATTGTTTCTTCACCGGCGCCTCCGACCAGACGATCAATGTTCGCGCGCACCGTAACTCGAGCTGTGGCTTTCACCTGAATACCGTCTTTTGCCACGGCGGCAATCAGCGGGGTTTGAATCACTTTCGGATTGACACTGAGTTTCACGGCTTCGAGCACATCCCTTCCCGCCAGATCGATGGCAGTTGCCCGTTCAAACCCAAGATTAATGTTGGCTTTGTCAGCCGAGATTAGCGCATTAACGACCCGTTCAACATGACCTCCAGCGAGAAAGTGGGCTTCTAATTTATTAATATCGACTGGAATTCCGGCTTTTGTTGCGCTGATGAGCGGACGAATAATTAGTTGTGGCGGCACCTTTCGCAGCCGCATTCCCACCAGATCTCTTAAAATTTTAACTTTAACGCCAGAAAAATACGCGGTGATCCAGAGACCGACCGGGATAAAGTATGAAAACAAAGATAGAAATATGAAAATTCCTATGACGACTAATACAACGAGTGCTGTTGGACTCATGGCTGTTCCTCCGTTTCTGATGAGTCGTCATTGGTCAAGAGCAATTGGAAATTGATTCCTGCAATTTGCTCGATCAAAAACAGCTCATCAATTTAATAAATTTATAACGAGTTAATAACGTGAGATTATATAAATCGACCATTTCTGAATTTATAATAATTGCAAATACAGACAATCTGAAAATAAATTGGGCAAGTTATTTTATCTCATGTTCTAAACATTAATTTCTTTTACGACGACGCGGTTTCCTTCAACCAGAATCACCTGGATCGCATGGTCTTTTTCGATAAATCCTCCTTCTGTCATCACATCGACTTTTTGGTCATCGATCACGGCTATTCCTGCCGGGCGCAACGGCGTATAAGCGATCCCTGTTTTGCCGATTAAATTTTGTAATTGATCTGTCGATGCATGAAATCCATGTATTTTTTCCTGCTTCTCCTCCAGAATCATTCGGCGCCAGGTTTTCGATTTTACGATGACCCGCACCAGAACAAGTGAGGCGATTATCGAAGCGACCAGGATGAAGTTGGCAACTCGGAAATCCAGCCTGCTATATGCCAGAATGATCCCGAGAACGACCATGATAAAACCGAATACGCCAAAAATATTAAAACCTGGAACTAAAAATATTTCGATCAAAATTAAGATAAATCCGATAATGATCAAGCCACCGATAAGCAAGTCGAATGTCATATCCAGTTACCCGTTTTATGTTGTACTGATTTTTTTGACGATGATTCGATATCCTTCCACTTTGATTACTTTGATCCGGGCATCGGGCTCGATAAATTCACCTTCGGCAACGACATTTAATCGATTCCCTTCAAATAAGCCGATGCCCGCGGGCCGCAGCGTGGAAAGAGCTGTGCCTTCTGCGCCCAGAAATTGCGCATAATTTTCAGGCGTCGAGCGGAACCCTTCCTGGGTTTTTTCACTCACTTCCAATATGAGATTTCTAAACATTTTTGTTTTTGGCAGAAATTTGAAAATCGGAATCAGGATCACAAAAGCAAATACGAATGACAACCCGACCATCGTAATGGCATGAACGATTTCTTCAAAACTGATGCTATCCAGATGGGGCAACAAGCTCAGCACAAAGCTGGATAAAATGAAAAGAATTCCCAACACACCGACGATTCCAAAACCAGGAATAACGAAAGCCTCGACCAAAAGAAGCGTTACCCCGATTACAAATATTAAAATTTCCGTCCATTGCGCCAGGTTGACGAGATAGTGGCTTCCGAAAAATAATACTAATGCGATCACCGCCAGGGTACCGCCGATTCCCCATCCTGGTGTTCGAACTTCAAAAATGAGTCCGAATATCCCGAGCGTCAACAGCAGCGAGCTGATGATCGGATTGGTCAAAAAATACACCAGCTTCTCGGACCAGGTGATTCGGGTGCGGACAAGTTTTGTTTCACTTAAACTTAATTTTTGGAGCGCTTCGCTTAAATCATTGACAACTCCATCAGCAATTTTATATTTTACTGCTTCCTCAGCGGTCAGCGTCAACAGCTTTCCTTTTTCGATGATATCGGGAATTTCGATATCCTCATCCACCATGGCTTCGACAATATCCACCGGACGATTGTTGCGCTGGGCAATCGAGCGCATCACCGATCTGAGGTAGGAAACCATTTTTTCCGACGCCTTTTGCCCCTGCATATCCACCGGGGTTACCGCACCAATTGAGCTGCCAGGAGACATGAAAATGCTATCGCATGACAACGAGATGAGCGCGCCTGCCGATGCCGCTTCGTGGTTAATGAAGGCGACCACTGGAACTTCTGCTTCAAAAATGGCATCCCGAATTTGCAGTGCGGCATCAACTCGACCGCCAGGTGTATTTATTTCTAAAATAACTGCCCCTGCCTGTTGCTGATTCGCTTCTTTGATAATTCGCGCTAAATAATTGGGCAAACCGAGGTTGATTTCACCTTCGATTTTGATGTAATAGCTTGAAGCTGAATCGGCATCTGCTTGCGCGAGCGATTGAGAAGCGAAACTGGAGCAGACGAGTCCAATCAAAATCAGTGATCGAACGCGTTTCATTATATTTGAAGCAACAAAATTTTTCATAACTTCCCAATTCTGTTATTATGACTCATAATTTTTATACTCAATGAAATGATTCCGAGCCAGCGATTGAATGAATACTGCCAGGCGATCATGCACCGGATCGATCTCATCCTGAAATTTTGCTTTGAGCAAATTGGCAATTTGTCCGACGGTATTGTTGCCATCGCATTGCTTCCAGACAAAGCTGCCGAACTGGTCTAATTTGATTTTGAAATTTGGTTTTTTTATTCTCGGCAGTAAATATTTGACCAGGAATTTATTTTTGAATTTGGGTTTGATTAACGTAATTAATCCGTCACCTGATTCTTCAAATTTTATTTTCTGTTCTGGAATCAGGTCTAATAAATTCACTTCCATTCTAGTTGCTCGATTTTAAGAACGTAGCTTCGAATATCGAAGATGCGCCATTTTTTCTTGGAGCATTGATTAATGAAGTAATTCTCTTACAATGAGAAGCAGAGCAAGCGGAGTTAAAACGGAGTTTTATCGCTGCTAAAGAATTCTTCTTGAAAAAATCTCCGCGAATCTCTGTTGCTCCTTGTAAGTAAGATTTTTTCGATGCTTCGGTATTTGCAAATACCGAAGCATCGAAGTTAATGACTATGAATAAAAATTACCTTTACATCACTGCAGTTGGTGGCGCAGGCTCATCAGCTCTGCCAGCATTTTTAACAGGAATTCGAACCAAAACCCATCCAATGAAAACCAATAGCAACAGGCTAACAAAGAATGGCAGCGGCAAAAATTTAAAAATCGATGGTAAAACGTCGCCATATTTTATATCGAGCACAGCCAGCAAGGCGAATAAGAGTCCGATAAGCGCCTCGCCAGCAATCAATCCTGCTGCCAGCAAAACTCCGTTGTTTTCAACTCGAGCCTTTTGTGCGGCGTTATGTTTTCTTGCGGCGCTTACTTTTTCAACAATACCTTTAATCAAGCCACCAATGAATATCGCGAAGGTAGTTTCTAATGGCAGGTACATTCCCACGCTAACGAGCATGGGGCTTCGCACTTGCATGAGAATAAAACCGAAGCCCATCAACATTCCGACAATAATCAGGGGCCATGCCATTTCACCCTTCACGATTCCCTGGGAAAGCAACGCCATCAAACTTGCCTGGGGAGCCGGGTATTTTTCACCGCCGAGACCGGCGCCGCCGGTTTTAATATCGCCTTCATGGAGAAGAATAATTGGCAGAAACATAACAGCCGCTGCCAAACCAACGCCAATAAGATCGCCGACCTGCATTTTCCAGGGCGTTCCACCGAGAATGTGCCCAACTTTCAAATCTTGCAGCATTTCACCGGCGACGGCAGCAGCCACACAGACAACGGCTGCAACGCCAAGAACAGCGGCGACGCCAGCATTGCCTTTCATCCCCAGAATGACCATTAAAATCGCCGCGATCAACAATGTCGAAAGCGTCAGCCCACTAATTGGATTGTTACTCGATCCAATGATTCCGACGAGATAGCCGGATACTGCAGCGAAAAAAAAGCCGGCAACAATCATCACGATCATCGCGACCAGCGCTGCAAAAACATTTTGAGCAAAGAACAAATAGATGAAAAATGTGGCGATGGCTGTCAGTAGAATTCCCAGCATTACCTGTGGGAAGCTTAAATCTTTTTCTGTTCTGATTATGACATGTTCACCAGTGGCAGCTTTTTTCACGTCCCCAATGGAACGTTTCAATCCGACTGCCAGACTGTTTCGCATTCGAAACAGCGTGTAAGCTGCGCTCATGAGCATTCCGCCGATGGCGATGGGCCGAACGATATATTTCCACACATTGGTCGCCATGTCGATCCATGTTGCGGATGCAGCCTCACCAGAAGGTATTAGGGTGGGACCAATGAAATACGTCAAGATTGGTACAAACAATCCCCATGCCAATAGACCTCCGCTGAAGTTTAGCGAAGCAAGCTTGGGACCGATAATATATCCAACGCCAATATAAGCCGGGCTGATGCCTGGCGAGCTGAGCAGCATGCCGCTTTGTCCCACGGCATTACCAGTCTCCCTCAGGTCAATTATTTTTTTGGCGAAACTAACAAAATGTTCCCAGGAGCTTTTAAATATATTAAATTGAATCATAGCTTGAATGACAGCGCCAATTCCCATCGCTCCGAACAGAAATTTTGCGCCAGTTCCGCCAGTTCGCCCCGCTTTGTGGATTTCCGCTGCTGCAACTGATTCCGGAAATGGCAATTCGGTATCTTCGACCATGACGCGGCGCAATAGTGCCACAAACATGATTCCTAAAACACCCCCAACAAACATAATAATCGCTGAAATAATATAGTTTTTAAACGTAAAAAAATCTGGATACCAAATTTTGGCAATAAAAAATGCTGGTAACGTAAATATCGCGCCAGCAGCTACCGACTCTCCAATCGAGCCGACAGTTCGCGCCATGTTTTCTTCCAGGATGTTACCCTTGAATAACCGCAAGAAAGCCATTCCGATAACAGCCGCTGGATATGTCGCCGCAATCGTCATTCCGGCTTTTAATCCGAGATATGCATTGGCAGCGCCTAAAACCACGCACATCACCAGTCCAAGAAGCAGCGCTTTAAGCGTAAATTCTTTTAAATTTTTTTCTGCTGGAACATAAGGTTGGTAGGATAAACCCGACGAAGCTTTTCCTTCTGCCATACTTTTTCCTCCTGGGATTGATTGAGAATTAAAATTTATTTTTTGTTCTATTCTCTGGTAAGATAAATTTTGTTACTTTTTATTCATCAATTTAACGTACAACTTAAAATAAATTCAGCAAAAAGTCAAGCAAAAAATCCATCCAACTAAAAATTGCATAGTGTAACACTTGATTTTTAAGAAAAAATTAACTATATTGCAGCAACAAATTTAGCGGGATTTATGGCAATTCTCAATGACATAACACTGGGACAATATTTCGCGTCCGATTCTTTCGTTCACCGACTTGATCCAAGAACGAAAATTCTGGTCATTTTTTCGTCGATGGCAGTTTTTGTTCTCACATTCAACGCGATCCGGTTAGCCATCGCATTCATCATTGTTCTGGCAATTATCAAAGTATCCCACGTCCCGCTTTCTCTGGTGATGCGGAACTTAAAGCCATTTCTATGGCTGTTTCTTTTTACAATATTATTTCATCTTTTATTATCGAAAGATGATATTTCAATGGTGACGATTCCCTATATCAATCTGCAAATTTCCAAATCGGGACTCGTAAATGGATCGCTCTATTCATTCCGACTGGCGATCCTAATTCTGTTAGCTGCAATGCTGACATTGACGACGTCACCAATGGAGTTGACCGACGCGCTGGATCGATTTTTTAAACCGCTGCAGCGATTCGGAGTTTCGACCCATGAATTCACGATGATGATCACGCTATCGTTGCGTTTCATTCCGACGCTGATTGAAGAAGCAGACAAATTGCAAAAAGCCCAGATTTCACGCGGCGCCAGGTTTGAGGGGAATATCATCCAGCGAGTGAAAAGTGTGATCCCTCTAATTTTGCCGTTGTTCATTTCAGTGTTTCGACGTGCCGATGAATTAGCCCTGGCAATGGATGCAAGATGCTATATTGGAGGGAAGGGCAGAACCAGCTTCAAGCAGCTTGCTTTTATGCGAAATGATTATATTGTTCTGGTCGGCAACCTGATTCTGATTTTATTATTAATTGTTATATGATGTCGTATGAGTTTTTTGGTAAACTTGTTTTTTGAAAAATTTTTCTATGCGAAACATAAAAATTGAGATCGAATATGATGGCACTGATTTCTACGGCTGGCAATTTCAACCGGGATTGCGAACGGTTCAGGGAGATATTGAAAATGCGTTGCAAGTAATTTTCAGGAATGAAATAACAATATTCGGAGCAGGCAGAACAGACACCGGGGTGCACGCCAGGGGACAGGTGGCAAATTTCCTGATTCAACACCCCATGCCGGTATGGACTGTGAAAGCCGCCCTGAATGGCAATCTCGCCAAGGATGTGCGAATACTTTCGGCGGAAGAAGTGAGTGAATCGTTTCACGCTCGTTATGATGCAATCAAAAGGCACTACAGCTACACCATAACGAGGCAGGAAAAAGCGATCGATCGACATTATATGTGGTGCTACAAATCCGCACTTGATGTTGAACAGATGCAGCACGCGTCACAGCTTTTGCTGGGCGAGCATGATTTTAGCGCATTCTGTCAGGTTGATGAAAAAATGAAACATTATCGCTGCTTTGTGGAAGAGATTCATTGGGAACAAAATGGAGAGTTATTAATTTTAAATATCACAGCGAACCGATTTTTGCATAACATGGTTCGAATCATTGTGGGGACGATGATCAATGTTGGGAGAGGATTTACGCAAGCAGCAGATATTCCCCAAATCCTCGAATCCAGGGATCGAAGCAATGCCGGCCCCACGATTCCTGCAAAAGGGTTGTGCCTGGAAAAAGTTTATTATAGGGACGGAGACGGAAACAGAAACGGAACTGGAGGTGGAGATGAAGTTTTTTATTGATACAGCAAATATTGAGGAAATTAAAGAGGCGGCAAAATTAGGCATACTGGATGGGGTGACGACAAATCCCACATTAATCTCAAAAGTGCCGGGCAAATTTGAAGATATTCTGAAATCCATTTGTGAAATCGTCAATGGACCGGTGAGCGCTGAAGTCGTCAGCCTCGATGCAGAAGGGATGATCAAAGAAGGACGGACGCTATCAAAGATTCATAAGAATATCGTGATCAAAATTCCCATCACCAAAGAGGGATTGAAGGCGATCAAGCAATTGGAATCAGAAGGCATTCATGTCAATGTCACACTAATTTTCAGCGCAACCCAGGCGCTGCTGGCAGCCAAAGCTGGCGCCAGCTACGTCAGCCCTTTCGTTGGCAGGATTGATGATATCAGCTATTGGGGGATGGATCTTGTCCGCGATATGGCAACAATTTTTAAGAATTATGATTTTAAAACCGAGATCATCGTTGCCAGCGTTCGCAACCCGCTTCATGTCGTAGAAGCTGCGTTAGCGGGCGCACATATTGCCACCATCCCATTCAATGTCATCGAACAGTTAGTGAAGCATCCATTAACCGATTTAGGGATTGCAAGATTTTTAGCAGATTGGGAGCAAGTGAAAAGCAGGTAATATATCCATTAATTCGTTGTATCGGAATTTCAAAGTTTGTGTTAAAATGACTACGGCAAAATCTTACAAGGAGCATCAGAGCAATCGAGTATCATGGAGATTTTTTAGGAGCGATTATCTTGTGGTTGCAGCTCTCCGTTTCAACTCCATTTGCTCCGTTTCTCATTGTAAGGGAATTGCTCATTAATCATTACTCCCAAAAAATAGCGCATCTTCGATGCTCCTAAAAAATGGCGCATCTTCGATTTGCTATGATAAGTTCTAAGATATCGGAATTATTTTAAAATCATGAAACTGAAAAAAATCTTATCCTATTTGATAATCTTTGTATCTGGTGTTTCGATTGGAATTTTCCTGTGGTCAAAATTCAGGCCTGAACAATCGTTCCCCATTTTTCATTCTTCAGGTACAGAGGCTGGACATGTGGCGGCCAGACCTCTCGATTCTGTTTCGATTCGCCAGGTCGCCATCCAGGAGTTGATGAATTCCAGGCGCACGGTTATCACCGAAGCAGCGAGCAAAGTTGGTCCTGCCGTCGTTGGCATCAACGTCATACAAATTAAAGAATATCGCTCACCGCTATTCGACGATCCGTTTTTCCGTTATTTTTTTCCGGAGCGAGGTGAGCAGGTGGTGAAAGGACTGGGATCGGGATTTATTATTTCATCAGATGGCTATATCGTCACCAACGAGCACGTCGTTCACCAGGCAGCGCAAATCGTTGTCACGTTGCCGAATGGGAAAAAGTATGAAGCCGAATCCGTTGCATCTGACTATATCTCGGATATTGCGTTATTAAAAATAAATGCCAATGAGCCACTGCCGTTTGTCATCCTGGGCAATTCCGCTGATCTAATTATCGGCGAATGGGCGATTGCCATTGGCAATCCATTTGGATTATTCGACATGGGACAGCCGTCAGTTTCGCAAGGGATCATTAGCGCGACGGATCGGGATTTTGGCAAGCAAGATGATCGCCGCGTCTATAAAGACATGATTCAAACGGATTCAGCAATCAACAGCGGAAATAGCGGAGGACCCCTGGTGAATAGCCTCGGCGAAGTCATTGGGATTAACACATTTATTTTTTCTGGCAGCGACCATGCTGGCACTTCCATCGGTCTTGGCTTTGCCATCCCAATTAATCAGGCAAAAAAAATTATCCAGGAATTGCGGGAACATGGTGGCGTCAATCGAAAATTCAAAACGGGGCTCGAAGTCGAAAATCTAACGTATAGCCTTGCCAGGTACCTGGGTTTAAAAAATATCGAAGGCGTTATCATTTCCAATATTGAATCGAGCAGTCCTGCCGAACGTGCCGAATTAAAAGTTGGGGATGTCGTTTTGGAAATTAATGATTTTAAGATTCAAAATACCCGAGACATCTGGAATGTGATTGAAAATATGGATGCCAGAGGAGGGGACATCCTCACATTAAAAATATATCGAAAAAATCGTTATTTGAGAGCTTCCTTGCGGTTGGAGGAATTAAAATGAGGTTGCAACGTGATTGATCGTTATACTCTCCCCAAAATGGGTGTGATCTGGACGGATGAGAATAAGTTCAAAAAATGGCTTGATGTGGAAATTACAGTCTGCCAGGCTCAGGCTGAATTGGGAGCGATCCCTGCTTCAGCGCTGCAGCACATTCAGGAAAAAGCAAAGTTTAATGTCAAGCGAATTTTAGAAATCGAACAAGAAGTGAAACATGACGTCATCGCGTTTCTGACCAATGTCGGTGAATATGTCGGTGAAGCATCCAGGTATATTCACCTGGGAATGACGTCTTCCGATTTGCTCGATACCGCGATGGCGCTGTTGATGCGTGAAGCCGGGGAGATTATCCTCGATGATTTGCAGCAGCTTCGTGCTGTTTTGAAAAGGAGGGCGTTGGAGCATAAACAGACGATTTGCATTGGGCGATCGCATGGCGTTCATGCTGAGCCGACCACATTCGGACTGAAGCTGGCGTTGTGGTACGATGAAGTTGGCAGACATATTAAGCGGCTCACGAGTGCAATTGAAGTTATTTCCGTTGGAAAAATTTCCGGGGCTGTCGGGACTTTCGCTCATTTGGATCCAATTGTCGAAGAGCTGGTTTGCAAAAAATTAAATTTAAAACCTGCCCCGGTTTCAACCCAGATTATTCAACGGGATCGCTATGCCGAGTATTTGACGACCCTGGCGCTGATCGG
>JALOPY010000564.1 GCA_025453735.1 bacterium
GGGTCTAATTTGTAAATACTTTTGTCAAAATATTTGACGAATGAATCCTTGAACCGTTCGCTGCGAAGCTGGAAATTTTGGGTGGGCAATCTTCTGCTGATGCGAATATCGATTGATCTCCCCTCATCCTGTTCCAGGCTCAGCTTGAGAATCGCGCCATTGCTTCCCGCGATAGTAAAACTATTGGTTTCAATTTCCGAAATGCTGTAAAAATCCACTCCTGGCAAAATTTGTTTCACCAGCCAACTTTTCCCTGAGTCGCTGGAAAAACCGATCTTGCCAGAATCGCCTGCCGCAATGATCAAATCTTCTTTGAAGATAATATCTCGAATTGAAAGATCTGGCTGTTGCGGCGACAAGCTCCAGGTCTTGCCACCATCGTGAGTAAAAAGCAATGTTCCATTTGCCCCATGCAGCAATCCTGATTGGGAATTTAAAAATTTAATTCCATAGAGATTGTGATTCTCCGCAACATCGGCGATTTTTAGCTCATTCCAGGTTGCTCCAAAATTTCCCGACATCGCTGCATAGCCGGATTGCCCAACCCCAAAAATATTGGTTTCATTCACAAAAGCCAGACCAAATATTGTCGTTCCTAATTTTTTATGAATCTGTTTCCAATTTTTGCCGCCATCTCTTGTAACCAGGATAATCCCATCAGAACCAGCAACCAGCCCGGTAAGCGAATCTTTGAAAACACAAGCATGAAAATTATTGTCAAAAAACGTGGGGACATAATTCCAGCTTAATCCTCCATCAGCAGTTTTGAGCACGGAGCCAGACGATCCAGCTATCCAGCCATTCGACTGATCCGTAAAATAAATTGACTTCAGCCAAAAATTGGAAATATTTGGCAGGGTGATTTTCTTTATCGAATCTTCTGCAGCATGGTAAATCGCGCCTTTATCGCCTACTATGATGATATGCTGCTGAATCGCTATCGCGTCATGAAAGGACTCAGCAATTTCAACACGTTCATTGCCAGAAGAAGGAGAAACGAAAAATAATAACAAAGCAGCAGCCATCGCGATCATTCGGTGAACCCCATGTTTGAATTTCAGCTAACCGATGCCATCGCTTTGAGCGATGGCATCGGTCAGATTAAGTCTCAATAATTTATCACTAAAATACCTATTAGTCAACCCATATTTTGACAAAGTTTGATATTTAACAAATTGTTGACCGGTTAGATAACTGAAGTGAAGCCGTTGAAACGGCTATGGTCATCGTTTGTTGTGAATAAACACCACAATTAATTGTGGTGTTCATTCTTAAAGAATTCACAGTCCTGAACAATTACAAAAAATTATTTCGGGCTAAGAAGTTGCTCTGCCGAAAATTCCGGAGAATTAAGATTTAATGCGAGCTTGGAAATTGAAATGTGAAAAGCTGATTGCGCTCCTGCAATGATGGTCTCGCTGAAATGGAATATGTATTCGTAGCGTCATTTGCGGGTCGATTGACAAACAGATGATCGCAAACGATTTTTCCAATTGGGAATTCGTGCAGCTCAAGCCGACCAAAGACGGGCTGATGCTCGATCGGGATCTGAAAATCATCTGATGATAAATAAAAATTAAATTGATCATCCTTTTTTTGTTGACGAGTGTTTTTCCAGTAGAGCTGAAAATGAGCCTGTTCTTTCCCAATATAAACGACTTTCCAGCCGAGAAAAATAAATCCGCTTTCAAGGGAATCGCTTTTCAGGTGAATTGGCACAGGCGGCAAGGCATCGAGTATTGCATAATTTTGAAAACTTTTTTTCGATTCAATTCCTCGCTGCAGGCAAAATACATTATCCATCGCGAAGCGAAGACCAAAACTTGTGTCCTGCAGAGCAGCTTGCGTAATTTCATTCCAGGCGGGAGCTCGCCGCGTGCGCTGTTTGCCCTCCGGATTTTTTAGTTCCGCCTCGGGTCGATTCAATTCGAGAATTACGACATCGGATTCCTGGAAATGATCCGGGAAATGGTAGAGCTGTTGCCTGGAAGATAGATGCGGTCCCAGCCGCGCGGTAGCGGAAACGGATAGGGGAGAAGGAATCGCGTGTAGCTGACTCGCCAATGCACGATTCGCTTCCGACACCTGCCAATTTCCATGAAATCGAACAATGGAAAAAAACATGGTGGAACAAACCGATGCGATGAGCAAATCGGTGGCAATCATGAACGGGATTGAAAGCCTCATCGAGGAGAAAACCCGGGACCGTCGCAGCCAATGGTTTAAATTTGCCAGCCCTTGAACCGCGGACAGAAAGATAAACGGGGTAATCGTCGCGGTGTAGTGATATTCGATCTGGTGCATCGTGTTCCAGCCACTGAGCATGTTCAATAAAAATGTTGGCAGGGCAATGAGCAAAATTCTCGGAGCCAGGAGGCTCATTCCTAAAACAGGAAGAAACAACTTGGCAAAATATTTCAAATTTTCAAATTGGATCAAATTTTGGATGACCTTCATCGGCTGCTTGCACAATGAAATGAAGATTGTGAAAAATCCGCCCTGTCCCAGGTGCTCCCAATTTGAGCCTGCATTTGCTGTATTCAGAATCGCTGTTGTCCCCCAGAAATATCCTCGATAGCTAAAAGCAGTGAACCAGCCTATGCTTACGATAATAAAGAGCAATCCAATTTTTTTATTTCGTTGGAAAATAATCGAGTACAATCCAAGCATGAACAGAACGAATGCAACATCCTCACGGCAGGAGAGACTGAGCAATCCGAAAATCAGCGTGAGCCAAAAATATCGTTGTTCCAAAAAATAAAACGTGAATAACAAAAATGTCGTGGCAAAGGTCAGTCCATGAAGATCGAATAAATTGGCGCCGTGAAGCGCGGGATAAAACAAATAACATAATGAAATAAGCAACGCTGCTGGTTCTGAAGATAATCTTTTGGCTGCAAATTTGTAGATTGGGATGACCCCGCACGCCAGAATGAATGACTGAAGATAAAGCAGCAGTGGTATCGAAGGAACAATCCGGTAAATGACCGCCAAAGGAAAATAGATCAATTCCCAATGCGCTACTGCCAGACGGGAGACTGA
>JALOPY010000565.1 GCA_025453735.1 bacterium
GTATTTCTTCCTGAGCTTATCGCATGAACTTTTCCGCCATGAAATTTAACAATTTCTTTCACGATATATAAACCCAAACCAGTTCCCTTTACGCTGGGCGCTTCGTGTCGATAAACGCGGTAAAATTTACGAAATATTCGCTTCTGTTCTCCTGGCGGGATGCCTACGCCAGTGTCCGTAAATTCAATTGCAAAGTGCTTTTGAGAACAGTGAGTCGTGATCGTCAGCGAGAACGCGTTGCCCGCGTATTTTACAGCATTGTCAATGAGATTCATAAAAATAATCTTGAATGCACTTCTATCAAGCACACAGCGGCAGGAAACGTTATGATTCAGGTGGACATTGGGAACGATATTTGATGGGTATTTTTCAAGAACCTCCTTTAAAATCAACGGGATTATTGCTCGCGTGTTATATACTTTGAAATTAAAAGTCAACTGTCGTTGCTCGATAGTAACCGTTCCCAAAACTTTGTCGATCATTCCTTGCAAGCGATTAACTTCTCGAATCATTAGCTGAATGAACTCTTGCGTCTTTTTTTCTGGTACATTTCGTGCTTCCAAGGTTTCGAGGTAGAGCTGGATTGCAGCTAATGGTGATTTCAACTCGTGAGTGATATTCGAAATAAAATGGTCCTGCAGCCGATTGATATTTATTTGACGATTTAAATAGATATAGATAAAATAAAATCCGATTTGAAGCAGCGCAAGCAGGATGCATCCGAAAATGAGCACCAGAACATGATACGTTCCGGGCCGTAGCTTAGTCGAAATTTGATCGCCCACTTCTCTAATAATGATATGGTTGGAAATATAAAAATAAATCCAAAGCGCAACGAGGATCAGCCAGGCAAATTGCATGACGATAAACACAGCAAGCGGGCGAAGGAGGCTGTTTAATTTTCTGGGAAATGGCATCGGTTTTTCGAAGGTTTAATTTATTGTCCCGGAATTTCAAAATTTCTGTAAAAAATACTGTCAAAATACTTTACAAGGAGTAACAGAGTTAATAGAGTTGCAAGGAGAAAGTTATGGAGATAGTATTTGTCGGTTATAAAACTCCGCTTCCTCAACTTCTCATTGTAAAGGAATTACTTCATTAATCAATGCTCTTCGCCCAAAAAAAAATGGCGGACAAGCAAATGAATGGCGCATCGTCGATTGGCGAGCTATGTTCTGATTTTAGGATGGAATTTAATCAAAATTTATAATTAAAACAAGTCAAAAATCTCACAGCATGCCTATCCTGGTTCACTTTTTTCTCATAATAACATGTCATGTGACAGAACAGCATGTTTCTGGCTAATACACGTTTGCCTAATATGATAATAATTAAATGGAAATTATCTCTGAATTTAACTTTAATGTTAATCTGGTTTAACGCACTCCTTAATTTTATGACTTTTGTTGGCATGTTTTTTGTTGTAATTACGTGTAGCTGATTTTCATATTGTATTGATAATTGCGATTTCAATAAGCAATTACTTTCTCACATTAGAAAAACTGATAACAATAAGATTAATCGACAACATGCGAGCGATAAGTTTAAAAGAAAAGGATGCTCTGATCGATACTCCATTCTACGATCACTATTCTCATGTCGCTGAATTTCCCAGGGAATTTAAACGAAAATGGCTCAAACAGCTCGACCCGCGTTTTATGACTATCTTAATCGTAACCTTCGTTTTTGAAGTCGGCGCCTTGCTTCTTCTCCTTTCCTGGATTAATAATCGAGAAACAGGAACTAACATTTATGCCATCCATGAAAAATACGCGAAATTACTGTTAGAGCGATCTGATTCGAATAATGCCGATCTTTTTGAAAAAGATAAAGCGACCTATCTTTTTGGGGTACCTGAAAATATCGAACAGGCGACTTTCGATAGTGAAGATCAAAATTGGGTCTCGAATCCAGTGTCACTCGAAAAGAAAAATGCTGGAAAACCAGGAGCTGGAGCTTCTCAAGGCGCACCCCAGGCGAACTGGGGATCGCCGACTGGCGAACAAGGAGCCGTTAGCAATGATCTTTCAAGCCGAGTAGCGAAACAAGGACTGCTAAGTTATATTGCATCGGATGGAGAGAAATTAAACAATGAAGAAATACGAGAGATTTTTACCATCAGCGAGCGCTATTCCCGCAATCTTGAAGGATCAATGTCACAAATAAAATTAGCCAATTTTAAACAAGTTGAAGGCAAAGTATCAGAATACAATGAAGCAAACGCAAATGAAAGACGCAAGGGATCAACAATATCTGTCACGACAGAAGATTTGCGATCATCTTTTACGCCGCTAAGTCATGCCACGATCAACGCGGTTGCTAAAAACACAGAGCTGGAAAGTTTTTCAGTCTCTGCGTTAGCAGAAGGGGGGAAAAAGATCGCAGCACGAAAAGCAGATTACGTTGCACAGGTAATTCATTCACACAATCGTGCTATTCAGGATTGCTATAAGCAAGCTCTCAAGAACGAGCCCGATTTAAAAGGAAAAATTGTGGTTCGAATTATGATCGCTCCGGGCGGCGGAGTTGAAAGTGTTCAAATTTTGCAGTCAACAATCCAGTATGAACCGATGCTGCAATGTATAGTAAACCGAATTCAGCGCTGGAATGATTTTGGTGAGAGCGATCCTTCGTTAGGATCCATCGGTTATCGACAAACTTATGTTTTTGGATATTAGCCCCTTTCTATTTATCAGTTCAAATAAGCGGATTGCGTATGTATTTTAGAAAAAAAACATGCAATCCGTTTTTTTATCAGATTTGAATTTGTGGATCGATTTGAATTTTTCGGGGAGAGATATTTGTTTGGTAAGCCAGAATATCGATTCTCTTCAGTTCGATTGGTCGAAGTTTTCCTGTTGATTCTGGAGCAATCGCTGGGATCGGAATTCGCCAGGCATTTTTGGTAAACAAACAGGACCATTATGGCTTTTAATGGGGGAGGCAATTTCATTGAGATTGTCGGTTTTTAAATCCATTAAACCAGGCGATGTCCGGCAATGGCAACCTTTTTTGTTCCCTGGTTTTCAATTCTTCAGGATA